>CAJMBB010000001.1 GCA_905211615.1 uncultured Collinsella sp.
ATCTGCTCGGCGGTTTTACCGGCACCGTAGACAACCTCGCCGGCCCCCTGGCGCACCCCGCGCGAAAGATCGAGCTGCGCAAAGCCCAGATCGGCGGTTGGCGCCGTCTGGATGCGCGTGAGGGCGTCGGCTGGCGCAACACTTCCGTCTGCTACGCCGCACAGCAGCTGCTCAAGATCTCGCTTATCCATATATGTTCCCTTCGACGGCGCAAAGTCTAGCACTCATAGGGTATGTTTCCGAACACTAAGACAAAATTGTTCGGAAACTATAGGACAGACTAATTCAATTGTTAGGCTGATCGACTAGTCACGCAGGATGATGTCCATGGCGAGCATCAGGTTGCGTTCGTCGATGGCGAACGGGGCGGCTTCGCGCGTCTTGGGCTTGGCGCAAAATGCGATGCCCGTGCCCGCGGCCTGAATCATGGGGATGTCGTTGGCGCCGTCGCCGATTGCCACGGTATGGGCCATGTCGACACCGCACTCAACTGCCCAGTCCAGCAGCTGGATGAGCTTGGACTCCTTGGTCACGATGTCTGCCGCCAGCTTGCCGGTGAGCTTGCCGTCTACGACTTCCAGGCGGTTGGCCAGGCAAAAATCGATGCCCGCGGCGGCCACGATCTTGTCGGCGACCTCGTGGAAGCCGCCGCTCACCACGCCGACCTTCCAGCCCTTGCTGTGTGCCGAGCGCACAAGCTCCAGCGCGCCGGGGGTAAACGTCACGCGCTCAAAGGTGCGCTCGAACACGCTCTCGTCCAGGCCGGCGAGTAGCCCCACGCGCTCCTCGAGCGCTTGCTTAAAGTCCAGCTCGCCGCGCATAGCGCGTTCGGTGATCTGTGCCACCTGCTCGCCCACGCCGGCCTCCTCGCCCAAAAGATCGATGACCTCCTGGTTGATGAGCGTGGAGTCGATATCCATAACGATGAGGCGTGCAGTCATGACGGGCCTTTCCAAGTGCTGTTTTATTGGGGCATATTGTCGCACGTGACGAGCGCGGGCGGGTGCCGCGGCGCGTCAATTGTTTCGTCTCCGTCAAGTCTTTGGGCAGGAGCTACTTTTCCGCGGCACATCGACACAGGTGCGATAAGATAGAACGCCATGTCTGGCTGCGCGGTTTACGCAGGCTGGGCAAATCTGTACGACGCCGCCCGGAACGACACGGGGCGGCACAGATCCATAAAGGAGGATCACTGGTATGAGCCAGACCCGTCCCATCGACGAGCATTCCATGCACACCCGTACCTGCGGCGAACTTCGCCGCGAGAACGTGGGCGAAGAGGTCACCCTCACCGGTTGGGTGAGCCGTCGCCGTGACCACGGCGGCCTTATTTTCTGCGACCTTCGTGACCGCGAGGGCATCACGCAGCTCACCTTCGACCCCGAGCACTCCGACGGCGACGCCTTTAAGATCGCCGAGACCATGCGTCCCGAGTGGCCCATCAAGATTCACGGCGTCGTGCGCTCCCGTGGCGAGGAGACCACCAACGCCAAGCTCGCGACCGGCGAGATCGAGGTCCTGACCGACCACGCCGAGGTGCTCAACACTTCTGTTACCCCGCCGTTCCAGATCGAGGACGGCATCGAGACGAGCGAGGACACCCGTCTGCGTTATCGCTATCTGGACCTCCGTCGTCCCGAGATGATGGCCAACCTCAAGCTGCGCTCCGACTTTACCTTTGCCATTCGCGAGGCGCTGCACAACCGTGAGTTCATGGAGGTCGAGACGCCCTCCCTGTTCAAGTCCACTCCCGAGGGCGCCCGCGACTTCATCGTCCCCAGCCGCATCCAGCCGGGCAACTTCTACGCTCTGCCGCAGTCCCCGCAGCTTCTGAAGCAGCTGCTCATGGTCGGTGGCGTCGAGCGCTACTGCCAGGTTGCCAAGTGCTTCCGCGACGAGGACCTGCGTGCCGACCGTCAGCCAGAGTTCACCCAGGTCGATATCGAGATGTCTTTCGTGGACCAGAACGATGTCATGAGCGCGCTCGAAGAGGTCCTGTCCGATGCCTTCGGCCGCATGGGCGTCGAGATGCCCACGCCGCTGCGTCGCATGGACTACTGGGAGGCCATGGACACCTATGGCTCCGACAAGCCCGATACCCGCTATGGCATGCACCTGGTCGACCTGACCGACATCTTTGCCAACTCCAAGTTCAAGGTCTTTGCGACCGCCGCAAACGAGGAGGGCTCTGTCGTCAAGGCCATCAACGCCAAGGGTGCCGGTGCCTGGGCACGTGCCAAGATCGATAAGCTCGCCGGCGTGGCCTCCACGTTTGGTGCCAAGGGTCTGGCCTGGATCGCCTTCCGCGAGGACGGCTCCATCAACAGCCCCATCGTCAAGTTCTTCTCGGACGAGGAGATGGCGGCTCTGCGCGAGCGCATGGACGTCGAGCCCGGCGACCTTGTGATGTTCGCCGCCGGCCCGCGCCTGCTCTCCGACGAGATTCTGGGCGGCATGCGTTCTCACATGGCCAACGCACTCGAGATCAAGCGCGAGGGCCACGACTTCCTGTGGGTCGTCAACTTCCCGCTGTTCCACTGGGATGAGGATCGCAAGGCCTATGCTGCCGAGCACCAGCCCTTTACCCTGCCGACCGAGACCGACATCGCCAAGATCGAGGCTGACCCGCTGGCGGCCGGTTCTTGCACCTACGACTTTGTCATGGACGGCTTTGAGGCTGGCGGCGGCGGTATGCGTATCCACAACGCCGAGATGCAGATGTCCATGCTCAAGCTCCTGGGCTTTACCGAGGAGCGCGCCGAGTCGCAGTTCGGCTTCCTCATGGAGGCCCTCAAGTTTGGTGCGCCCCCGATGGGCGGTTTCGCTCTGGGCCTGGACCGCGTGTGCATGCTGCTCACCGGTTCCGACTCCATCCGTGACGTCATGGCGTTCCCCAAGACGGCCAGTGGCTCCGACCTCATGTCGGGCGCCCCGAGTGCCGTTAGCGGAGCCCAGCTCAAGGACGTCAGCCTGCGCCTGATGTAGGCGAGTGGCTACATATTGCCCGCAACGAGGGAAGGACGTGTGCCTTTCCTCGTTTTTTATGCGCCGAGATTGTGAGGGCTTGGGATGACCGGACGTCGCGGAAAGTGCATCCCGGAATCTGCGTCCGGAATGGGTCGCGCTTTCCCAAAGGGGTCCTCTGGGAAAGCGCGACCCAGAATTCGGCAAAATAATGGGGCACAGTTTCCGGTTGAGCTGTCTAACGGAAACTGTGCCCCAGAATGAGCGCTCAAAACGGGGCAGGCTTTCCGCAACAACTGTCTGGCGGAAAGCCTGCCCCAGTTTCTTATAGCGAGTCTCTCTGGATCAGCTGCATGTGCATCACGGAGGTGGTGGGCTCGGCACCCTTGATCATGTCGAGCGCAATGTTGGCGGCCATGTGGCCTTCTTCGCGCAGGGGCTGGCGGACGGTCGTGAGTGCGGGGACGCAGCGCGTCGCAATCTCGTGACCGTCGAAGCCGACGACAGAAACGTCCGCAGGAACGGATAGGCCTGCCTCGTTGAGTGCGGTGATGACGCCAGCCGCGATACGGTCCGATCCGCAGAGCACGCCATCGAAAGCAATCTCGCGCGCGAGGATCTGGTGCATGGCCTGATAGCCGTCTCCGTTGTTCCAGCCGGTATAGATAACGTTTGCGTCTGGGAGGTCTTTGCCCAAGACGGCACGGTAGCCGCGCAGGCGGTCGACAACAGCGGGGTTGTCTTGCGGTCCCAACACGGCGACGATATCTTTGCGCCCGCGTTCCTTCATGGCGAGTGCCGCAAAGTGTCCGCCCTCTTCGTCGTCAGAGTAGACCGTCGAGAACACATCGCGATAGGGGTGGCCCTCGAGCTGGCCGCACAACACGGTGGGTACGCCCAGATCGCGCAGCACCTCGAGCAGCTCGCTGCCCTTGTAGGGGGAGACGTCGATTACGGCGTCGAACGAGCGGCGCTCAAAGTGCTCGCGTGCACGGTTGCGCTCATGCGTAGAAGACGCCTGCAAGATAACGGGCAGATAGGACGACTCCGACAGCTCCTCGGTAATGCCGCTCAAAAACTCGCTATAGGTGGGGTCGCTGAAGAGTTCACTCAGGGGCTCGGTCACGAGCACGGCGATGATTTCCGTGCGCCCGACAGCGAGCGCTCGGCCACGAGCGTTGGGGACAAAATTGACTTTCTTGGCCGCCGCGCGGACGCGCTTTTTGGTTTCCTCGCTAATGCGGGGCGAATCGTTGAGAGCGCGCGATGCCGTGGAGCGCGACACGCCGGCAGCTGCGGCAACCTCGGCAAGCGTAGGTGCGGTGCGAACTGGTTGGGTCATGGCGTCTCCTGGAAAATGCGGTCGATGTTGTCACTGATGCGGGCTGGTGCGGATACAGCTTACTATAGTGCGCCTGAACAGCGTTCATGGTATCCGGTGACCGGTGTCGTTTTGCAACCAAGCCGCAATCGAATACGTCTCGTATGGGTGAGATATCAGCGGGCGTGGCGGTTGCCTACGAGCTTAAGAACGATGTCTTGCGCCGAGTTTCGATACTCAGGGTGACATAAGTGTCGCGGTTGTACAACCGGTTGCACCGTTAACCCGACCAAATCGACCGTTCAGCGGACAACCGGTTGCACAGTTTTTTGCATCGCCCGTAAGATAAGGACAACCGGTTGCACAAGAATCACTACGATGACGAAGGAGCATCACCATGGACGCCATTAACGATTGGGAAAACCAAGCGCTCACCCACAGGAACCGCCTGGCACCCCATGCGTACTTCATGGGTTACGAGACCGCCGATCTCGCCGCTACGTACAGCCGCGAGCTGTCGCGCGGGTTTGTCCAGCTGTCCGGCTCGTGGCAGTTCCGCCTCTTTGAGGGGCCTGCTGCCGTCTCTAACGAGGAGCTTTCCACGTACGAGCCCGAGTGGGATCACGTGGAGGTTCCGCACCTGTGGCAGGTAGACGGCTATGGCAACCTTGCCTACACCGACGAGGGTTTCCCGTTCCCGGTGGATCAGCCGTTCGTTCCCTCTGACGATCCCACGGGCGTGTACCAGCGCATCGTCAATCTTCCCGCCGTGCCTGCCGGCGCTCGCGAGATCATTCGCTTTGACGGTATCGAGAGCTATGGCGAGCTGTACGTCAACGGCAAGTTTATCGGCATGACCAAGGGCTCGCGCCTGTCTGCCGAGTTCGACGTGACCGACGCGCTTGTCGAGGGCGACAACCTGTTTGCGGTCAAGGTTCTGCAGTACAGCGATGGTAGCTATATCGAGGACCAAGACATGTGGTGGGCATCGGGCATCTTCCGCGATGTGTACCTTATGCAGCGTCCCGCCGCGCACCTGGTCGACTTTAGGTTCCGCACGCACCGCGAGGACGATGCCGCTCTGATCACGCTCGATACGGTGGCCGAGGGCGCTTCCCGCGTCGTGTTTACACTCAGCGATGGCGAGAACGTGGTGGCTACAGGTGAGTGCGTCGACGGCCATGCCGAGTGCAGCGTGACCGATGCCCACTTCTGGAATCCCGAGGACCCCTTCCTCTATGACCTTACGTTTGAGGTCTACGACGGTGACCAGGTCAGCGAGTACGTCCCGCATCGCCAGGGTCTTGCCGAGGTGACGGTCGAGGGCAATCATATCTACCTCAACGGCACTTACTTTAAGATGCATGGCGTCAACCGCCACGATCACGACGATCACAAGGGCCGCGCCGTGGGCCTCGATCGCATGCGCCGCGACCTGGAGCTCATGAAGCAGCACAACATCAACGCGGTGCGCACGTCCCATTACGCCAACGACCCGCGCTTTTACGAGCTGTGCGACGAGTATGGCATCATGCTGGTCGCCGAGACCGATATGGAGAGCCACGGCTTCGAGAATATCGGCAATATCGCCCTGGTCACCGACGACCCGGCATGGGAGCCGGCCTACGTCGACCGCATTGAGCGCCTGGTGATGCAGGAGCGCAACCACGCCTGCATCATTATGTGGTCGATGGGCAACGAGAGCGGCTATGGCTGCAACATCCGCGCGATGTACGCCAAGGCTCACGAGCTCGATGGTCGCCCGGTCCATTACGAGGAGGACCGCAACGCCGATACCGTCGACGTCATTTCCACCATGTACTCCCGTGTGTCGCAGATGAACGACTTTGGCGAGCATCCGTTCCCCAAGCCGCGCATCAACTGCGAGTACGGTCACTCCATGGGCAATGGCCCCGGAGGCCTGTCCGAGTACCAGGAGGTCTTCGATCGCTGGGATTGCATCCAAGGCCAGTTTATCTGGGAATGGTGCGACCACGGTTTGGCTGCTGTGACCGAGGACGGCGTTGCCTACGATATGTATGGTGGCGACAACGGCGATTACCCCAACAACAGCAACTTCTGCATCGATGGCATGGTGTTCCCCTGGCAGCAGCCGAGCCCGGGCCTCACTGAGTATGGCCAGGTCATCTGCCCGGTTCGCATGGCTTATGACGCCGAGGCAGGCGAGCTGACCGTCACCAACAAGCGTTGGTTTACCACCCTCGAGGATGTCTGCCTGTCGGCGGAGACCCTGGTGGACGGCGACGTGGTCTGCCGCAAGACGCTCATGCCCGGTGCGGTTGCCCCCGGCGAGTCCGTCCAGCTGCCGCTGGTGATTCGCGAGGCCGCAGTGGGGGAGACCCTGCTGACCGTGCACGCCTACACCATGGCCGCTCACGTCTGGTGCGAGCCGATGTTCCAACTGGGTGCAAGCCAGTTTGCCATCGCCAACCATCCGGCGCCAGCCATCGCGGCTCCCACTCGTCCTGAGCTTACGGTCGAGGAGACCGAGCAGGAAATCCGCATTCACTCCCTCAACGGTGAGCTGACCTTCAGCAAGGTCAACGGTACCGTGAGCGAGTGGAAGGCATCCGGCCGCGACGTCATGGCCTCTGGTCCCCAGGTTGGTTTTTGGCATCCGCTCGTCGATAACCATGCGCAGGAGTATGACTCACTGTGGAAGGACAACTTCATCGATGTGATGCAGACGTCTACCCGCAAGGTTTCTTGGAAGCAGGATGGCAATGCGGTCGTCGTGACCGTGAGCCAGCGTATCGCTCCTCCCGTCCGCGCGTTCGGCATGCGCGTCGAGCTCGTCTACACCGTGCTTCCGAGCGGTCGTGTCGACCTCAAGGTTTCCGGCGAGCCCTATGGCGATTACTCGGATATCATCCCGCGCATCGGCATCTCCTTCGAAGTCCCCGGTTGCGATCGTGCCGTCGAGTGGTATGGCCACGGTCCGGGCGAGAACTATCCGGACTCGCTGCGCGCCAACCCGGTCGGTCATTACCGCACCACGGTCGACGACATGTTCACGCCCTACGTTATGCCTCAGGACTGCGCCAACCGCGAGGGTACCCGCTGGGTTGCTCTGCGCTCTGGCCATGGCGACGGCGTGCTGGTGACCCGTCCGGCTGACGCCGCCTCCAACCCGTTCTCGTTCTCGGCATGGCCCTATAGCTGCGAGGCCATCGATAACGCCAAGCACGTCTACGACCTTGTTCCGGGCGATACGGTCACGGTCAACATCAACGACCAACTGCTCGGCCTTGGCTCGAACTCTTGGGGTTCCGAGGTGCTCGATTCCTATCGCACCCGTTTTGAGAGCTTCAGCTTTGAGGTGTCCCTGCGACCGCTGACGTCTGCCGATCTGGCTCAGGCGCTGGCACCCATTAAGGAGGCATAAGCCATGCATGTCTTTAACTCGCGCGCCGATTTCGACGCTCAGATGAAGCCCGTCAAGAAGTGGATGCGCACCGGCCAGGCGCTCGATGGCGTTGCCGACCTACAGCACGACGTGGCTTACTCCATCGGCGACTCGTTGGTGTACTGGTGGGTGAACGCTCATGAGGCGGCTACTGCCGATCTGGTCGGTCACCGTCGCTACCATGCCGTGCTCGCTCCTCTCGACGGCGACCTGACCGTCGAGGTTGCCCCCAAGGCAGGTCTCACCTGCACCCGCGCTTACAGCGATATCGATGATCGCGAGCGCTTTGAGGGGGCGGGGGAGACCGTGACGATTCCCGCCGGCGGCGTTGCCGTCGTCGAAATTGACGAGGCCTACCGTGTCGTGGCCGATGCCGCGGATCCCCGCGTCGTGGTACTGCACGTGACGGTCGAAGGTTATTCCTTCCCCAACAAGTAGTATTCGTCCGCCTGGACGTTTGCTTCGCGCCGTTAAGGGGGATGGCTTTGTTGACTCCCTTTTCCCCATTCCCCTTAGCAGGTGCGCCGTCCGTGTTTGCACTTGCAGCTCGGACGGGTTTAGATGACATTTAATAGATGATTGGGAGGGCTTATGAGCTCTGAAAAACGAGGAACGATCGGTTCGTTCGCTCTGCTGGGCATGACGGTCGCCGCCGTGTTCGGTATCAAGAACATCATCAACAACAACGCGGCCATCGGCTTGGCAGCTGCGCCGTCGTTCTTCTTCGCCACGCTTTTGTACTTTGTCCCCTATACCCTGGTTACTGCCGAGTTCGTCGGCCTTAACAAGGACTCCGAGTCGGGCGTGTACGCCTGGGTCAAGACCTCGATGGGCGGCCGCTGGGCGTTCCTGACGGCGTTTAGCTACTGGTTCGTCAACCTGTTCTACTTTGCGTCCGTCCTGCCCAATGTCATCATCTACGCGAGCTACGTGTTCTTTGGTGCCAATGCTGAGCTTTCGCAGCTGTGGATCACCATTATTGAGATCGTCGTCTTTGCTATTGCCACGTGGGTTTCGACCAAGGGCGCTAAGTGGATCGGCTCTATTTCCTCCTTCGGTTCGACCGCGGCTCTCGGCCTGACTGCCGTGTTCATCCTGCTGTCCCTGGCTGCTGCCTTTGGCGGCGTTGAGTTCGCTACGGCTCCCACGCCCGCCAACATGGCTCCCGACATGAGCAACTTCGCCACTATGTGGGGCTTCTTCGGTACGCTTGCCTGGATCATCCAGGGCGTTGGCGGCGCTGAGTCCGTCGGCGTGTTCCTTAACGACCTTAAGGGTGGCGTCAAGGCCTTCGTGCGCACCGTCGTTATCGCCGGCCTGACCATCGGCCTTCTGTATGCAGGCGCTTCGCTGCTGGTCAACCTGTTCATTCCCGAGGGCAGCGTTGCCATCTCCACCGGCATCTTCGACGTGTTCGGCGCTGTCTTTGCCCACTTTGGCATTCCTATGGAAGTGTCCACGCGCGTCATCGGCTTGATCCTTCTCGCCGCTACGCTGGGTTCCCTCATGATGTGGACCTCCGCTCCCATCAAGGTCTTCTTCACCGAGATCCCCAAGGGCGTCTTTGGTAGCAAGATCGTCGAGCTCAACGAGCACGGCATTCCTGCCCGCGCTGCCTGGCTGCAGTTCGCCATCGTCGTCCCCATCCTGATCATCCCGGCCCTGGGCTCTGGTAACCTCGACGACCTGCTCATGATCGTCACCAACATGACGGCCGCCACCGCTCTACTCCCGCCGCTGCTGATTCTGCTTGCCTACTTTATGCTGCGCAAGAACTTCGATGCTGCTCCCCGTGGCTTCCGTATGGGCTCGCGCAGCTTTGGCCTGGTCGTTGCCGCCTTCCTGCTCGTGGTCTTCTGCTTTGTGCTTATCTGCGGCACCATTCCTCTCGATCAGCCGCTGTGGCTGACGCTGGTCTACAACGTTGGCGGCGTGGTTGTCTTCCTGGGCCTTGCCGTGATGTGGTACAACCGCTACATCAACCGCCTGCGCGAGACCGATCCCGAGGCCGCCGAGAGCGAGCTTCGCCCCTCCGTTCTCGACATGATGGAGTAGCGGCTAGGATTAATCTACGGCTGTGGAATAAATCGATTCCCTTTCCTAAGGAGGGGCCTTACGAGGCCCCTCCTTTTGTGTTTTGGGGCATGGTTTTGGACCCTGTGGGCAAAAAATGCCAAATATGAGTACTGTTGCAAAAGAGGTGTCATATTTTTCGGCCTGTTCTGAGCAAAAATGGGCTCAAAATCAATTTATCTAACCCCCTTTAAAGGGCGTTTGACGGCTTTTAACCTCTTCAAATCGCTCAAAGTAGGCAAATGGCTCTCGATTTTGCTGCTACTAAATTGGTGACAGTACTCATATTTGCCACTTTTTGCCCACGGGGTATCCGGAGGGGCCCTCGACAAGCATCTAACGCTACAATAACTACCACGTGGCTGGGTTTTGCCGGCCGAATGTGCGATGTCGTGGGAGGGGACATGGTCGAGTTTACAAAGACGATTAAAGATCCGTTGGGATTGCATGCCCGCCCGGTTGCGCTGCTCTATGACATCATTGCCAAACATCGTAGCGACGTGTCGGTCAGCATCGGCGACCGCCACACGGATGGCCGCGATGTTATGGGCCTCATGGCTCTCTACGGCGAGTGCGGCGAGGACATCATCTTCCGCGTTTCGGGCGTAGACGAGGCTTCCTGCGTTACATCGATCAGAAACCTCTCGCTCTAAGCATGACAGGGCGCGGCAAAGGACAGCCCTTTGCCGCGCCTTTTTGTTTCGTATAGGAAACTTTTTCGAAAACTGAATAGAGACCCTTTCCAAAAAGTTAACCACGTGCTAGTTTACTAAAGCGAACATAGACGTGGTTAACTTTTATCGCGTCGATGTTGAGGACGAACTGACGTTAGGAGCCACTCATGTCTTGCGGACCGCAGATGCCGGCAATGCCGCTTTCGATGGTAAAAGCGGGCGAAACCGTGCGCGTGTCTCGTGTAAAGGGCAATGAGGACATGAAGCACCACCTCAAAGACCTCGGCTTTGTCGAGGGCAGCGAAATCCACGTGGTGAGCTCGAGTGGCGCCAATATCATCGTCACAGTGTTGGGCGCACGCTTTGGCATCGATTCCAAGGTTGCCATGCACATCATGACCGTCGGTTAGTCCACAGCATTTGATAAAAACCGAAAGGGGGACAAGAGGATGAAGACGTTGGGTGACGTTAAGGTGGGCGAGAGCTCTACTATCGTCAAGCTTCACGGTGAGGGTGCGCTTCGCCGCCACCTTATGGACCTGGGGCTCATCAAGGGCACTTCGTTCAAGGTCGTGAAGGTCGCGCCGCTCGGTGATCCGGTCGAGATCAACGTGCGCGGCTACGAGCTTTCCATCCGCAAGGAGGAGGCGGCCGTCGTCGAGGTCCAGTAAGGGCTTGCGATGTATATTTCTGCAGATAAAGTTAGGTTTTTCTAACTTAATGCAGCATCTTTGAAGCACATTATCCAGCCTGCGCGGAGAAAGCAGCGCAGGCACACAAGGAAGAAGGATTGAATGGCGGATTCTCAGATCCATGTCGCGCTGGCGGGTAACCCCAACTGCGGCAAGACCACGCTTTTCAACCTGATTACCGGCGCCAACGGCTACGTTGGCAACTGGCCCGGCGTCACGGTTGAGAAAAAGGAAGCCAAGCTCCTAAGCGACAAGAACGTTACCATCACGGACCTCCCTGGCATCTACTCGCTTTCCCCCTACAGCCCCGAGGAGCAATGCTCGCGCGATTACCTCATGAGCGGCGAGCCCGATGTTGTCGTCCAGGTTGTCGACGCCACCAACCTCGAGCGCAACCTGTATCTGGCGCTTCAGGTTATCGAGACCGGCCTGCCCGTGGTCGTTGCCCTCAACATGGCCGACCTGGTCGAGAAGAACGGCGACAAGATCGATACGGACAAGCTCTCCAAGAAGCTCGGCTGCCCGGTCATGATGATCTCCGCCCTTAAGAACAAGGGCATCAAGGAGCTGTTCGAGCAGGTCAAGAAGTCCGCTGCTTCCAAGGGCCAGGTGCCGGAGCACAAGTTCGACTCCTCCATCGAGGACGTTCTGGACCACATCGAGAATAACCTGCCTGCGAGCGTTCCCGCCAACAAGCGCCGCTACTACGCGGTCAAACTGTTTGAGCGCGACGCGGACGCCTGCAAGCTCATCAACCTCACCAAGGAGAAGGCTGCTCGCGTGGAGCAGCTGGTCGCCCAGTGCGAGCAGGACTGCGACGACGACGCCGAGTCCATCATCACCGGCGAGCGTTACGGCGTGATTGCCCACATCATTGACGAGTGCCTCACCAAGGCTCCGGCAAAGATGAGCACCTCCGAGAAGATCGACCGCGTGGTTACCAACCGTATCCTGGGCCTGCCGATCTTTGTGGTCATCATGTTCTGCGTGTACTACATCGCCGTTTCTACCTTGGGCGGCACGGTGACCGACTTCACCAACGACCAGCTCTTCGGTACCGACGGTTGGTATGTGCTCGGCCAGGGTCGCGACGCCTACGACGCGGCCGTCGAGGCTGCGGGTGACAATGCCGACTCGGTCGACCCGGCACAGTACGGCCCCTATGTCCCGGGTATCACCACCGTGGTGCACGACGCCCTTGTGGCGGGCGGCACCGAGGACGGTGGCCTGGTCGATTCGCTGGTCTGCGACGGCATCGTCGGCGGCCTGGGCGCCATCTTCGGCTTCGTCCCGCAGATGTTCCTGCTGTTCGTCATGCTGTCCTTCTTGGAGGACTGCGGCTATATGGCCCGCGTCGCCTTCATCATGGACCGCGTGTTCCGCCGCTTTGGCCTGTCCGGTAAGTCCTTCATCCCCATGCTCGTGTCCTCGGGCTGCGGCGTCCCCGGCGTCATGGCTACCAAGACCATCGAGAACGAGAAGGACCGCCGCATGACGGTCATGACCACCACGTTCATTCCCTGTGGCGCTAAGCTGCCGATCATCGCCCTGCTCATGGGTTCCATCATCGGCGATTCTTCCACCACCGCCGCGTGGATTAGCCCGCTCTTCTACTTCCTGGGCGTCTTTGCCGTCATCGCCTCGGGCCTCATGCTCAAGAAGACCAAGCTCTTCGCCGGCCGCCCGACCCCGTTTGTCATGGAGCTCCCCGCTTACCACTTCCCGGCGATCCGCTCCTGGGCGCTGCACGTGTGGGAGCGCTGCTGGGCCTTTATCAAGAAGGCCGGCACGATCATCTTCGCCTCTACCGTCGTGGTGTGGTTCCTCTCCAACTTTGGTAGCTACAACGGCTCCTTTGGCTTCCTGCCTGCGATGGACGGCATCCCCGAGGAGTTCATGGACTACTCCGTGCTCGCCATGCTGGGCAACCTGGTCGCTTGGATCTTCGCCCCGCTCGGCTTTAGCACCTGGCAGGCAACCGCGCTGACTGTCTCTGGCCTCGTCGCCAAGGAGAACGTTGTCGCCACCGCCGGCTCGCTGCTGTCCGTCGCCGACGCGGGCGAGACCGACCCGAGCCTGTGGACCGCGTTTGCCGGCATGTTCCCCACCATGGGCGCCTGCGTTGCCTTCGGCGCGTTCAACCTGCTGTGCGCTCCGTGCTTTGCCGCTATGGGTACCATCCGCAACCAGATGGATTCCGGCAAGTGGACCGCGATTGCCCTCGGCTACGAGTGCGCCTTCGCTTGGGTGATCGGCCTGTTCATCAACCAGTTCTATAACCTGCTTGTCCTTGGGCAGTTTGGCTTCTGGACGGTTGTGGCTATCGTGCTGCTGGTCGCGATGCTCTTCCAGATTTTCCGTCCTATGCCCAAGCACGCTTGGACCGACGAGGACGAGACCAACACTGCTTCCGCTGCAGTTTCCGCCTAAGTCCGAATAAGGATCAACCCCTTTCCACGAGCCCGGGTGTCTTAGTGACACTCGGGCTTTTTGACGCAATGGGGGGACAGATTGCTTTGCTCCAGAAGTAAGATGTGGCGTTTCCGCAGATAAAACCGACCAGTATAAACCTGTCCCTTATTGGTAAGTGGAGGATGGGGTAAAGTAAGTGGTGGTTAACTAGAGGAGGCTTGCTATGGCACCTATCGATATTGTTGTACTGGCTGTTATCGGTATTGCGTTTGTCGCCGTGTGCGTGCGCATCTACCGTAAGGGTACCTGCGCCGACTGCGCTCAGGGCGGCGTTTGCACCGGGCATTGCTCCAACAAAAAGACGTGCGCCGCACTTAAGGGCGTGGACAAAATCGCCGAAGACTTGGGCCGCGGTATTCATTAGCCGACCGGCGTTTGGGCATGTTTGACTGCGAATGCGGCGGTTGCTGATATGATAGGTACGTTAGCAACTGCCGCCGAGCGGCTTAAACGAAAGGAACCCTGTATGGAGTCCTCCGCCTATCCGATGCTCTTTAGCCCGATCAAGGTCGGTAAGACCGAGGTCAAGAACCGTGTCTTTATGCCGCCGGTGTCCACCAACCTGGCCGATCACGGCTATGTGACCGATGACCTGGTCGATCACTACCGTGCCCGCGCCAAGGGCGGCGTGGGCCTGATCATCACCGAGGTCGTGACGGTCGAGCCCACCTATACCTATCTGCCGGGTGACATGTGCTGCTACGACGACACGTTTATCCCTGGCTGGGAAAAGCTCGCCGCGGCCGTCCACGAGTATGGCTGCAAGATCATGCCGCAGCTCTTCCATCCCGCCTACATGGCCTTTAACATTCCGGGCACGCCTCGCCTGATCGCTCCGTCCTTTGTGGGCCCGTCTTACGCCCGCGAGGCACCGCGCCCCATCACGGTCGACGAGATTCACGAGCTCACGCACCAGTTTGGCGACGCTGCCGTGCGTATGCAGAAGGCCGGTGTCGATGGCGTCGAGGTCCATGCGGCGCACGCCCACGGCATGCTCGGCGGTTTTTTGACCCCGCTCTATAACAAGCGTACCGATGAGTACGGCGGCTCGCTCGACGCCCGTATGCGCTTCTTGCTCGAGGTCATCGCCGAGATTCGCGAGCGCTGCGGCAAGGACTTTATCATCGACGTTCGTATCTCGGGCGACGAGTACACCGATGGCGGCCTGACCCTCAACGACATGATTTACGTCTCGCGTCGCCTGGAGAAGGCCGGCGTCGACATGATTCACGTGTCGGGCGGCACCACCATCAAGCGCGGCTCCGCAATTCCCGCCGCCGGTACCCAGCAGGCCTCGCACGCCGCTTGCTCGCGTGAGATTAAGAAGCACGTGAACATTCCCGTTGCTACGGTCGGCCGCATTAACGAGGCCTGGATCGCCGAGGAGCTGATCGAGGACGGCGCTGCCGACATCTGCATGATGGGCCGCGCCAATCTGTGCGATGCCGAGTTCTGCAATAAGGCCGCTGCCGGCAACGCCGACGACATCCGTCCCTGCATCGGTTGCCTGCGCTGCCTGAACGGCATTATGTTCGGCAAGCGCATCTCCTGCACCGTCAACCCCGATGTCGAGCGCGACGAGGCTGGCTACGAACCTGCTGCCGAGGCCAAGAACGTGCTCGTTGTGGGCGCTGGTCCTGCGGGCATGGAGGCAGCCTACATTGCCGCCAAGCGCGGTCACAACGTGGTGCTCGTGGATAAGCAGGACGAGCCGGGCGGCGAGATGCGTATTGCAGCCGTTCCGCCGGCAAAGCAGGAACTCACCCGCGTGATCAAGTATCAGTATCGTCGCCTGGCCGAGGCCGGCGTGAAGTGCGTATTTGGCACCGAGCTTACTGCCGAGGACATTCAGCGCGGCTACGCCGGCTACGAGGTCGTCCTGGCTTATGGCGCCGAGCCCATCGCTCCTGCCTTTATGCAGGGCTTTAAGCAGGTTATGACGGCTGACGACCTGCTGGGTGGCAAGGCTTTCCCGGGCAAGAAGATCGTCATCGTGGGCGGCGGCACCGTTGGCTGCGAGACGGCCGATTATCTGGCTCCGCTGGTCAACGACCTGTCGCCGGCCAACCGCGATGTCACCGTCATCGAGATGACCAAGACGCTCGCCGCCAATGAGGGTGGTGCCGGTCGCGCGGTGCTCATCACGCGCATGCTCTCCAAGGGCGTCCACGTGCTGACCGAGGCCAAGGTGACCGAGATCACCGAGGACGCCATCAGCTACGAAAAGGACGGCGAGGTCCACACCATCGCCGATGCCGATACGCTGGTGCTTGCCATGGGCTATCGTCCCAATACCAAGTTGGCCGACGACCTTGCTGCTGCTGGCGTTGCTGTCCACGTGCTGGGCGACGCCCAGAAGTGTGGCAACATCCGCGATGCCATCGGCGATGGCTACAAGGTTGCCTGCGAGCTCTAGTCAACCCTTTGTGCGTGGGGGACAGGTGTCTCTGCGCCATCCGATAGCAAAACAGCGGCGGCGTCCCGGATTTCGGGATGCCGCCGCTTGCTCTTGTGATCCTGGCGACGCGAGCGCGCCCTATTTCACCGCAAAGATAGGGGATGCGATAGTATTACGGGTGATATTCGACAAACCGTGGGCTTCATCCGAGGGCTTTATGGAACAACACCAGCATTATCAGAGCCTGCAAGATCAGGCATACAACGCATTGCGCTCCAAGATCATCTATGCCGAGCTCAGGCCCGGCACGCGCCTTTCGGCGATTGGTCTGGAAAAGGAGACGGGAATCGGGCGCACGCCCATTCGCGAGTCTTTTGTGCGCTTGCGTGAGCAGGAACTGGTGGAAACGCGTCCCAAAAGCGGCACCTATGTCTCAAAAATCAGCATGGAGCGCGCCGAGAACGCCTGTTTCTTGCGCGAGAAACTCGAGAGAAGCGTGCTTATTAAATGCTGTTCGGCCGCCTCGCCCGAGCAAAAGCATCGGCTTGAGCAGATTCTTGCCGAGTCCGAGTCGCTCGACCATAGCGAAACACGTCGTTTCTTTGACCTGGACAACCTGTTCCATGAGACGTGTTTTGAGATTGCTGGCCGTCACATGCTGTGGGATTGGATGAAGAGCGTCAACACGCATTTTGAGCGATACAACTGGTTGCGTATGGTGTCGCAGGATTTGGATTGGGAGCCGATTCGTCGGCAGCATCGCCGGATTCTCGAGGCCATTAAGAGGGGCGATACCGACGCGGCGAGCTATCTGGCAGAGACGCACTTGCACCTGATGCCCGAAGAGCAAGGTCCGGTTATCGCCTTGCATCCCGACTATTTTGAGCTGTCCAAAGACTCATCTATCTAGCCCATCACCGCATCTGCTCGAGACGCAAAAACGATGCTACTCACCTACAGCGTTTTGCAACCGAGATTTTTAAAAAATGCCTAAAATGGCTCAGACTGCCGACATTGGGAAACGGGGTGCGCTATGGCGCAGATGAGAATCAAGGACATTGCCGCCGAGGCGGGCGTGAGCCCGGCCACGGTCTCGCGCTATCTCAACAACCGCCCCGGGCAGATGACCGAGGAAACCCGTGCTCGCATCGCGGCGGTTATCGAGCGCACCGGCTATCGCCCACGTGCCGCCGCACGCAATCTACGCAGCTCGCGCACCAATCTCATCGGCGTGATCTTGGCCGACATCGCCAATCCGTTCTCCAGTGCCATGCTCGAAGGGCTTTCCGCCAGTGCCGCCGCGCGCGGCTGCTCGCTTATGACGGCCATTAGCGGCAACGATCCCGCTAAAGAGGCCGAATCGCTCACCAGGCTTATCGACGCCGGCGTGGACGGCCTGGCCGTCAATACCTGCGGCGGTAACGACGAGGCAATCGCCGCTGCCGCGGGACGTTTACCCGTTGTGCTGCTCGACCGCGATGTTGCCGCCGGCGGTGTCGATCTGGTGACATCTAACAACCGTGAGCTGGTCGCCGGCTTGGTAGACGCCTTGGCCGCTGCGGGCAGCGAGCGCCTGTGCCTGCTCACCGAGGCAAGCGACGACAGCCCCGTCCGTCGCGAGCGCGCCGAGGCTTTTGCCGACGAGCTTTCTCGACGCGGCCTTGCGGGCGAGGTCGTCACCCTGGCCGACGGCGGTGCCACGGGTGTTGGCCGCTTGGACGAGACCATCCGCGACTACGCGGGCAAAAGGCTCGGCCTTATCGCCGTCAACGGCCTGGTTTTCCTGCGTCTGACCGAGGCGCTGGCGCAGCTTGGTCCCTCGTTGCCGGCGGGGCTCAAGATCGCGACGTTCGACGACTACCCTTGGAACCATGTACTCTTTGGCGGAGTGACCACGGCCGCGCAAGACACCATCACCATTGCCGAGCGCGTAGTCGAGCGCCTGTCCGAGCGCATCGACGTCGTTACCACCACCGTGGGCGAGGCCGCAAAGCTGGCGCCCAAACGCATCGAGATCCCCGGCCACATCGAACACCGCGCCTCGACCTCTCGCTAGTCGCTCGTTCGCAACGGCCTGTTCGCGCACGTTTTTTGAGCGCTTGATACGCTTTAACCCTGCGGAAACATTTTTCTGCGATAGTATCTGCGATATAGACCAGTCGAAACCCGCCCGAAAGAAAGGGGAGCGACATGAACCAGCAGAACATCGATTATGTACTCCGCTCCGTAGAGCAGCGTGACATCCGCTTTGTGCGTCTGTGGTTTGTCGACATTCTCGGCCGCCTCAAGAACTTTGCCATTAGCCCCGAGGACCTCGAGGTCGCTTTTGAGGAGGGTATTGGCTTTGACGGCTCCGCCATCGAGGGCTTTGCCACGCCCGAGGAAGCCGACATGCTGGCGTTTCCCGATGCTTCGACCTTCCAGATCCTGCCGTGGCGCCCGAGCCACAACGGCGTCGCCCGCGTGTTCTGCGATGTGTGCACCCCCGACCGCAAGCCGTTTGCCGGCGACCCGCGCGATGCCCTTCGCCGCATGTTCCGCAAGGCCGAGAAGGCTGGCTACCTGCTCAACGTGGGTGCCGAGCTGGAGTATTACTACTTCCCCGACGAGCACACCCCCGAGCCGCTCGACAACGTGGGATACTTCGATCTTTCGGTGAGCGATGCCGCCCGCGACCTGCGTCGCAACACGGTCCTCACGCTCGAGAAGATGTCCGTGCCCGTGGAGTACACCTTCCACGCCGCCGGCCGCTCGCAGCACGGCATGAGTCTGCGCCACGCCGAGGCCCTGAGCATGTCCGACGCCATCACTACGGCCAAACTCATCATTAAGCAGCAGGCCTACGAGAGCGGTTGCCACGCCTCCTTTATGCCCAAGCCGCTGGCGGGCGAGGATGGCAGCGCTATGTTCCTGTGCCAGTCACTATTCGACCACGACGGCAACAACGTCTTTTGGGGCGAGGACGACGAGAAATACCATCTCTCCGATATCGCCAAGCACTATATGGCCGGTATTCTGGCGCACGCGCGCGAGATCAGCGCCATCACCAACCCCACGGTCAACTCGTACAAGCGCATCACCACGGGTGGCGACTCCGTGCCGCAGTACGCCACGTGGGGCCTGCGCAATCGCGCGAGTATGGTCCGCATCCCGGTCTACAAGCCCGGTAAGCAGCTGTCCACGCGTATCGAGCTGCGCAGTCCCGATCCCATGGCCAACCCGTACCTGGTCAACGCCGTCACGCTGGCGGCTGGTCTGGACGGCATCGAGCGCAAGCTGGAGCTCCCGCCCGAGGCCACGGCCGAGACGCTCAAGCTCACCGACCGTCAGATGGTCGAGGCCGGTTACACCCCGCTGCCGCGCTCGCTCAAAGAGGCGCTCGACGTGTTTGAGGACTCGCAGTTTATGAAGGATGCCCTCGGCGAGCACATCCACAGTTTCTTCCTTAAAAAGAAGCGCGACGAGTGGCATAAGTTTGAGTCCACGATCACCGAGTGGGAGATCAAGCACTACCTGGCGAACTCCTAATCGCGCTGGCTTGTTCCAGTACGATTGAGCTCATTTCTTTGGAGGCCGATATGTCCGAAAAGAGTGCCCTGTTCATGGCGCGCACGACGCGCTTCCACGAGTTTGCCCGCAGCTTGACGACCACCCTGGGTGTCGAGGTGAGCCTGGCAACCCCCGATTCGCCGACTGCGGCGCACGACTTTGACCTGCTGATTCTCGATTCCGATGGCATCCGCAGCGACCGCATCGACCAGATTGCCAAGTGGCTTGACGATCGCGGCGGCGTCCCCATGTTGGTGATCGTCGACGACGAGGCGCTCGGCACCCTGCGCCTGCCCAATCACGCGCATGCCGACTTTGTATGCCCCACGGCGACGCCCAACGAGCTCAAGGCTCGCGCGCAGCGCCTGATGGGCGAGGAGGAGACCGTCACCGCCGACGATGTGCTCAACATCGATAACCTCGAGATCAACCTGGCCACCTACCAGGTGACGCTCGATAACGAGCCCATCGACCTGACGCTGATGGAGTACTCGCTGCTGAGCTTTTTGGCGACGCACCCCAACCGTGCCTACAGCCGCGAGGTGCTGCTGCACCGCGTGTGGGGCTTTGAGTACTGCGGCGGCACGCGCACCGTCGACGTGCACATCCGACGCATCCGCTCCAAGGTGGGCCCGCAGATCGCGGCACACATCACCACCGTCCGTGGCGTGGGTTATCTGTTTAAGGACTAGATCTCCACTACTAAGGGGACAGGGCGCCTTTGTGGTGGTTTTGGCGCAGGCCGGGTCCTTTGGGGCCTGCAGCAGAACTTAAGCCTTCCTAAAAGATTGCGTTCTCATACACGTTCGCCCGCATATTGGGGTACAACTCAACGTGAACAATGATGGCCCGCCACATGTTTGGCGGGCCTTTGGTTATTTGACGAAAGGATCGCAGCCATGAGCGAGAACGATTCCCAGCGTCCCCAGGATGCGGGCAACGCCGGCGAGACCCAGCAGCAGCCGCGCGTGCAGGTGGAGTCGACGCCTGCCGACAGCAACATTCCCTACGTGCAGGCCTACGACACACAGACCGGAAAGCCGCTGGGCAGCCAGCAGGTTGTAAACAAGCACACGGTGGTCAAGACCAAGACCAAAAAGCTGCCGATTTTTATTACGGCGCTTGCCGGCTGTGCCTGCGGCGCCCTGCTGGTCATTGCACTCATTATGAGCGGTACGCTCAATATCGGTGGCGGCAAGAATGCCGTGACGGCGGGTGCTTCGGGTTCGTCGACGCAAAAGATTACGATTGATTCCGAGGACACCACGCTGGCCGAGGCCGTTTCTGCCAAGGCCCTGCCCTCCGTCGTTTCCATCACCGCCACTTCGAGCGGTAGCCAGAATGGCTCGCTTTCGCAGTCTGCCGACGAGTCGGATGGTTCGGGCAGCGTCGGTTCGGGCGTTGTGCTCGATACCGAGGGCCATATCCTCACCAACAACCATGTGGTCGATGGCTATGACCAGTACGTGGTTACCATGGACGACGGCACCACCTACGAGGCCGAGTTCGTGGGCAACGATGCCTCGAGCGACCTGGCTGTCATCAAGCTCAAGGACGCCGATGCCTCCAAGCTCACGCCGATCGAGATCGGTGATTCCTCCAAGCTCAACGTGGGCGAGTGGGTCATGGCGATCGGTTCGCCGTTCGGCAACGAGCAGTCTGTCTCCACGGGTATCGTCTCGGCGCTCTATCGCTCCACGGCCATGAGCTCTACCAGCGGCAACACCATCTATGCCAACATGATCCAGACCGATGCCGCCATCAACCCGGGCAACTCCGGCGGCGCGCTCGTCAACGACAATGGCGAGCTTGTGGGTATCAACTCGCTCATCGAGAGCTACTCGGGTTCCAGCTCGGGCGTGGGCTTTGCCATTCCCGTTAACTACGCCAAGAACATTGCCGACCAGATCATCGACGGCAAGACGCCGGTTCATCCATACCTGGGCGCCACGCTTTCGAGCGTCAATGCGCTCAATGCCCGCACCAACAAGCTGAGCACCGATAGCGGCGCGTATGTGGCGAGCGTCGTTGAGGATGGTCCTGCCGCCAAGGCTGGCATCCAAGAGGGCGACGTCATCACCAAGCTGGGCGACGACGAGATCACAAGCGCCGATGGCCTGATCATCGCACTGCGCAGCCACGAGGTGGGCGAGAAGGTCGAGATCACGCTCATGCGCGGCAAGGAAGAGAAGAAGGTCACCGTCGAGCTGGGCTCCGATGAGGAGCTGCAGAACCAGCAGCAGGATGACAGTTCGACCGACACCGGCAACGGCGGTATTACCGACGAGCAGCTGCGCCAGTACCTGGAGGAGCTGCTAGGCCAGCAGGGGCAGGGCCAGGGCTACGGCCAGGGTTACTAACGAGCCGTATCGCACATATCGAAGCCAGAGGGGCTGTCCCATCAACGCGGGACAGCCCCTCTTTTCTTATTGATCCGTTGGGGACGGAGGAAAACTGATCATTTAGAAATGGCAAGGGCATGATTTGATTGCGCAATCCACCCCGGTCTGGCGGCTGCCGATTCGGTGCGGTTCGAGACCGCTATTCGGCCTCATTGCGACCGGTGGTACTCTAGTATCCGTTTGAAATCGAGCGAAGGAGTGCCGCTATGGAGCAATCGAGCCTGTTTGGTGACGGCGTGGACATCGATACCGAAACGCCAGCGAGCACGGATACCGCTGCACCGATCGATGCCCGTGCCCGGGCGGCAGCGCGTGCGGCCGAGCTGCGCCACGAGCTCGATTACCATGCCTATCGCTACTACATGCTCGACGCGCCCGAGATCACGGACGCCGCCTTTGACAAAATGCTCGTTGAGCTGCAGGAAATCGAGGCGACCTACCCCGACCTGGTGACGCCCGACAGCTATACCCAACGTGTGGGCGGCTACGTGAGCGAGCAGTTTACGCCGGTCACGCATATGGCGCGCATGTATTCCATGGACGATGCCATGGATCTGGACGAGCTCGACGCGTGGCTCCAGCGCACCGAGGATGCGCTCGGTGCTGGCAGCGTCACCTATACCTGCGAGCTTAAGATCGACGGTCTGGGCGTTGCGCTTACCTATCAAAACGGCACCTTCGTGCGCGCGGCCACACGCGGCGATGGCACCACGGGCGAGGACGTGTCGCTCAACGTCCGTACCATCAAGGATGTGCCCATGCACCTGTCCGAGCCGGCGCTCGCCCACATGGGCGCCGACCGCGAGCGTACCATCGAAGTACGCGGCGAGGTCTATATGCCCAAGGGCAGCTTTGTGCGCCTGAACGACGAGGCCGATGCCGAGGGCCGCGACCCCTTCGCCAACCCGCGCAACGCCGCCGCCGGCAGCCTGCGCCAAAAGGATCCCAAGGTCACAGCGCGCCGCGACCTGGCCACCTTTATCTATGCCATCGCCGATACCGACCCGCTGCACGTCCACAGCCAGCGCGAGTTCCTCGATTGGCTGCGTAGCGCCGGCTTTAGCGTCAACCCCAACGTGGCACGCTGCGCCACGCCCGCCGAGGTCCACGAGTTCTGCGCCCAGGCCCTCGAGCATCGCGGCGACCTGGACTACGACATCGACGGCGTGGTCGTAAAGGTCGACAGCTTCCAGCAGCAGCTCGACCTGGGCTTTACCGCCCGCGCGCCGCGCTGGGCCATTGCCTTTAAGTTCCCGCCCGAGGAAAAGCAGACCGTCCTGCGCGAAATTCGCATCCAGGTGGGCCGCACCGGTGTGCTCACGCCGGTCGCCGAGTTCGACCCGGTGACGGTTGCCGGCTCCACCATCGCGCGCGCCACGCTGCACAACATCGACGAGATCCATCGCAAAAACGTGCGCGAGGGCGACACCATTATCGTGCACAAGGCGGGCGACGTGATTCCCGAGGTCGTGGGCCCGGTACTCGACAAGCGCCCGGCCGATTCGGTTGACTGGCACATGCCCGAGGTCTGCCCAGTGTGCGGCAGCCCCGTGGTCCACGAGGACGGCGAGGTCGCTTACCGCTGCGTGTCCATCGACTGCCCCGCGCAGCTCAAGGAGCGCCTGCTTCACTGGGTGAGCCGCGGCTGTATGGACGTCGATGGCCTGGGCGACGAGATCGTCGACAAGATGATCGCCGCCGGCCTGATCCACGATGTCGCGGACTTCTACCAGCTCTCGATCGATGACATCGCAGGCCTGGACACGGGGCGCACCTATGCCAGCTCCAACAGCAAAAAGGGCGTCAAGAAGGGCGACCCCATTCCGGTGGGCCTCAAGACGGCCGAGAAAATCATCGCCGAGCTCAACAAGTCCAAGAGCCAGCCGCTCGGTCGCGTGCTGTTTGCCCTGGGTATCCGCCACGTGGGCAAGAGCGTGGGCGAGGTTATCGCCGAGCGATTCCTGTCGATTGACAAGCTTATCTTGGCGAGCGAAGAGGACATCGCCGAGTGCGAGGGCATCGGTCCCAAGATTGCGGCAAGCGTCAAGCAGTTCCTGGCCGTGCCCGAGAACCTTGCCGTGCTGGAGCGCCTGCGTCAGGCGGGTCTGTCGCTCGAGGTCGACCTGGGCGCCGCGCACGCGCAAGCCGCAGCCGACGCTGGCGTGGCGGGCGAGCTCGCCGACGCACAGCCGCTTGCGGGTTTAACCTTCGTGCTCACTGGTACACTCGTCAACCGCACGCGCGACGAGGCGGGCGCGGCGCTCAAGGTGCTCGGCGCCAAGGTTTCGGGCAGCGTGTCGAAGAAGACGAGCTATCTGGTCGCCGGTCCCAAAGCGGGCTCCAAGCTCACCAAGGCCGAGCAGCTGGGCGTACCCGTGCTGGACGAGGACGCACTCGAGCAGATTCTTGCGACCGGTGAGGTGCCGGAGGCTTAGCGCATCGATAACCAAATTGAAGAACCGCCCGGAAGCACGATGCCTTCCGGGCGGTTCTTATTTGGACGGGGCAACCGGCACCGTGATCTGCGTCACGTAGGTCGCGGGGTCGTCGCTGACGATATTGTCGATGAGGGCGATCCTGCGAACCGGTGCCGTCCCAGAGCGATAAGAGATTCATGCAGGGCAGAGGGACCTCACAATGACGGTTCTCCATTGCGGCGGTCTTTATATATAAACATTAACATTAACGTGTATACTTAGCAGTGAAGATATATGTTGAGAGGAGCAGTTATGGTTACCGTCGCGTTTTCGGAACTGCGCCAAAACCTTACGCAGGTGGCCGAAAAGGTTGCCAATGAGGGCGAGGAGGTTGTGGTCTTCAAGCGGAGCAAGCCGTTGTTCAAGATCGTGCCGCTCGACTATCAAGGCCCGGTTGCAGTGGAATATGACGCTGCCCAGGAGCGTGGGGGCGCAAAACCGACGTGCGACACGGGCAAGCCCAAGCGCGACGTGGGTACGATGTGGCATCCCAAGATCACCTGGAAGGAGATCCGTGAGATGCTCGCGGAGAATGAGGACTACCAGGAGTATCTCGATATCGTGGCTAACATGCCAAAGGGAACGCCGCTCGATACGATGACGGTTGAAGATGAAAAGCGCGTCGCGAGGGAGCGCTACCTATGAGGGCATTTCTCGATACCAATTTTCTGCTCGATTGCGTGCTTCCGGGCCGGCCGGAGCACGCAGCGGCGCAAACGATCAAGGGGCTCGTTGACGTGGGGCTTATCGAGGGCGTTGTTTCGGCCTGCTCTCTCAAGGACGTGTACTACATTCTCACTAAACAGGCAGGCGAGGCGCGCGCCCGCGAGGTAGTGCGCGACTGTCTTAAGAGCTACTCGGTAGAGCCTCTCGACCAAGAAGCTTGTTTTACCTCCGCCTATTCCGATGAGCCGGACTTTGAGGACGGCTGTATCCGTGCGATGGCCGAGCGTGCCGGCGTGGACTTTATCATCACGCGTGACCGCGCCGCTTTTGTGCGCTCGACCATCAAGACCTTCTCGCCTGCAGAGTTCATCCGTGCGTTTCCGATTCCGGAGGAGTAAAACCGCCATATCGGGGACTGTCCCCGGCGTTTGGCGAGCTTGTTGGGAGGCTCCTGGTCCAGTGACTGTTACAAAAAACGGCTATAGCAAATTTGTTGTACTTCGATCTGAAGACTATGACTTCATGGTTCAGGAACAGGCTAAGGCTCGTCTGATGGCTCGTATAGCTGTGGCCGAGCAGGAGCGTGCTGCTGGCATGGCGCGTGATGCCTTTGAGGCTCTCGATGACCTTGAGGCAAAATATGGCCTATAACGTCAAGATTCTGCCTTCAGCCGAACGTTTTCTGGGCGGTTCTTACTTTGCTGGGGCAACCGGCACCGTGATCTGCGTCACGTAGGTTGTGGGGTCGTCGCTGATGATGTCGTCGATCAGGGCGATCTCGCGTTGCCCCGCTACGCTGCCAACTTGTCAAAAGCCCCGCGCCGGTTGAGCACGGTAAACGCGATAACACAGATGACCGCCGACAGAATCGATCCGCACGGCGAGGCGATGCCCATGGGAAACAACGTATCGGAATAGGCATTCGACAGCAGCCACGCGCCCGGCACGCGAATGAGCGCCACGGCCAGCACGTTGTGCGCAAAGCCGATGTAGCTCTTGCCGTATGCAGCGAAAAAGCCGCTAAAGCAAATGTGGATGCCGGCAAAGATCGCGTCGATAATATAACTGTGCATATAGCCGGTGCCGGCGGCGACCACTGCGGGGTCCTTGGCAAAAAAGCCGATAAACGCCGGTGCCACCAGCCACATCAGCACCGTGATCAGGCAGCCGTACACCACCGAGATGGTCATGGCGTCTTTGAGTACCTGACGTGCGCGGTCGCCCTTGCCCGCGCCGGCGTTTTGCGCCGTGAGCGCGCTGACGGTGGCGCCCATGGAACTCGGCACAATGAACAAAAAGCTGATCATCTTCTCGACCAGGCCCACGGCGGCGGCGTCGACGAGCCCTCGGTGGTTGGCGATGACGGTGATAAACATAAACGCCACCTGGATGCAGCCGTCCTGCACGGCCACAGGCACGCCGATCTTAAGAATGCTGCCGAGCACCTCGGGCTGGGGGCGCAGGTCGCTGCGCTTAACGTGGATGTTCGTGCGGCGGCTCTTGAGCCACACGAGCGCGAGGGCAACGCTGGCCGTCTGGGCGGTTACCGTGCCGAGCGCCGCGCCCACGGGGCCGAGCCCCATGTGGCCGATAAACAGAAAGTCGAGCGCGATGTTGATGATGCATGCCACGCCGATCACGTACATAGGCGAGCGCGAATCGCCCAGGCCGCGAAAGATGGCCGAGAGGATGTTGTATGCGGCGATAAACGGAATGCCGACAAAGCAGATGCGTAGGTAGGCGGCGGTTCCTTCGACTGCCTCAGCCGGCGTGCCAATGAGTGCCACGATCTGCGGGCACAGCGTAAGCAGGACAGCGGCCAGCACCACCGAGACACCCATAAAGAGCGTGATAGTGTTGCCGATGGCGGTCTCGGCGCGGTCGAAGCGGCGCGAGCCCACGGCGTGGCCGACGACCACCGTGGTTCCCATGGCCAGGCCCACGAGCGCCACGGTGATCATATAGAGCGTCTGCGCGCCATTTGCCACGGCGGTGATGCCGGCGGCGCCGCTAAACTGCCCCATCATGTACAGGTCGGCCATGCCGTAGAGCATCTGCAAAAAGTACGAGAGCATATAAGGCAGGGCAAAGACTGCGATGGTCTTAAGGACATTGCCGCGTGTGAGGTCGTGTTCCATGGGCGGGGCTTTCTGGCTTGGTTCGTTTAGGTACCAGTGTAGTGAAAACCCTACAACGATTGTAGAGTCAAGGTTTGTGTTGGCGGTGGGGCGAAAAAAATAGTCACGCTCCAAGCACGATGCCTTGATCTCTCCGTGCCCCTCACCTCGCCTCGAACCATCACAACATTCGACGTTTTTTGCCAAAAACGGGAAAAGCATCGAATGTTGTGATGGTTTTTCTGCCACTCGACCGGGTGGAATCGCTTTCTTGTGCACGAAGGTGTGCGGACCCGTGGGCAGGGGAATAAGGTTGGTTATCCGACTCCATTGGAGGGCTCATGGACCTGCCGATCGTCCTGTCCCATAAGACTGCCTGGCTGTACCACAACGTGGCGCGCCCGTCCGAGCCGCTCTCGTGAGCAAACAGCCTATACGATGAGGAATCGCTTGCTAACGAGGCGGAACCGACCGCGAGCCTGCCCAAATTGGGACTCGATGCCAAGGGGCTGAGGGCTTCAACGGCTGTCGGGATTGTTACCGACCATCTGGTTTCACTTGGTATTCCACGAGAAGAGCTCGATCATATTGACACGCTCGTCAACTTTGATTTTGAGCGCTCGACGCCGGCTGGATTTAGGTGCCACGTGTTTGGAGCGCCGGTACCTCCAGACCATCTTATCGAGGTGGCAGAGGGCCTTCTGGTGGTTGATGAGGCCATGTGCTTTGTCCAAGCGGGTTCGTGGATGAGCGAGCCCGAGCAGCTGGAATATGGCTACGAAATCTGCGCCCGATACCATTTGAATCATCTGTCGACAGGCGATTATATCGAGATGGGGCAGAGGTATACCGTTGCCGACTTGATTGCCTATTGCAATGAGAACCGATCTCGTCAGGGGGCTATACGCGCGGCCGCCGTGCTCAGGCGCGTGCACGATGGCGCGCGGTCGCCCATGGAGACGGCCACCGCAATCATGGTCGTAGCAAAACGTTCCCAGGGAGGGCTGGGATACGCCAAGATCGAGCTCAACCATCGGGTCGATGTTCCCAACGAGTTCAAGTATCTCGCAAAGGCCGGGTATTTCGAGATTGACGTATATGCGCCTGCGAGCGGTACGGGGATTGAATACAACGGCTCGGACCATCTTGATAAACAGCGCAGCGCGTCGGATGCGGAGCGTATGACCGTGCTGAGCGCGCTGGGCTTTAGGGTGATCGTCCTCACCGGGACTCAGTTTGCCCACCAGCTGCAATTGCACCGGGCGATGAACGCCATCGCACTCGCTATGGGCCTTAAGTGCGACCGAAGCGAAGCGTTCCAGAAACGTCAGAACGACCTGCGAGAATTCGTGATTCGGCACTGGGACGGCGGCCTTTAGGGACGCTTTGGTCCTTCTGCGGGGCCTGCGGGCAGGCAAACCATCACAACATTCGACGTTTTTTGCCAAAAACGGGAAAAGCATCGAATGTTGTGATGGTCTGTGTTGAGGATGGGCTCGGGAAGTACGTCTTGCTCGAAGTGGCCTGTCCTGTCGTACGGGTGTCGACCCATTCTTCCCGTGGGGTATTATGTTTTCCGAAGAATAAAACGCCGCGTGAGGGAGGGCTGCGTGGACGGGCACGTGCAACATGACGGTTTTGGCCGCGACATCAACTACCTGCGCATTGCCGTTACCGACAAGTGCAATTTCCGCTGCATCTATTGCATGCCGGCCGATGGCGTGGCACCCCGCGCGCACGACGAGCTGCTCAGCGCCGAGGAGATCGCCCGCTTTGTGCGCCTGGTGACGGGGGAGGGCATTCGCCGCGTACGCCTGACGGGCGGCGAGCCGCTGGTCAGCCGCCGTATCATCCCGCTCATTCGTGACATCCGCGTGATTCCGCAGATCGAGGACATCTCGCTCACCACCAACGGTGCCCTGCTGCCCCAGCTGGCGCCGCAGCTCAAAGATGCCGGTCTTAACCGCGTCAACATCTCGCTCGACACACTCGACCCTACGCTCTTTGGAAAGATCACGCGTCTGGGCCGACTCGAGCAGACCATGGCTGGCATCGACGCGGCGCTGGCTTGGGGCTTTGAACCCGTTAAGGTCAACTGCGTTGTTGTGCGCCGGCTCAACCAGGACGTGGCGGCCCTCGCGCGGCTCACGCTCGACCGCCCCATCCACCTGCGCTTTATCGAATACATGCCCATCGGCGACGAGCGCACGAGCTCGCATTGCGCTGTGGACCCGCATGCGCCCGCGCTCAATCCCGAGCTGTGGGACGCGAGCGACACCGTGCCGAGTGACGAGCTGCGGGCGCGCATCAATGCCGGGGCCGCCGCGACGGGACTGGGCGAGCTCGAGCCGCTCGACATCAACGACGCTCCTGCCGGCGCGGGCCCTGCGCGCTACTGGCACTTTCCGGGCGCGGCGGGAACGGTCGGCTTTATTAGCGCCATGTCCAACCATTTTTGCGCGAGCTGCAATCGTCTGCGCCTGACGGCCGATGGCAATGTGCGTCCGTGCCTGTTTAGCGATGCCGAGTATTCGGTGCGTGAGGCGCTGCGCCGTGGTGATGATATGCAGGTACTTTCGATTTGGCGCGATGCCGTGGCCCACAAACCGCAGGAACACGCGATAATTGAGGGCACGCAACGATTTATGTCCCAAATCGGAGGATGATCATATGGCCAAGAGCAGGTACGCCGATGCCACCAAGGCCGCTCGCAGGGCCGCGATGTCTGCCCACAAAGTCACGGCTGCGGCGAATGCTGGCAACGCCGACGCGTCCGCACAGCCGACTGCCAGCGCTGCCGCCGAGCCCGCCCGCGACGCCCGTCGCGACGAGCTGACGCACGTGGACGCCAAGGGCGAGGTGCGCATGGTCGACGTGTCCGACAAGGCCGAGACCCATCGCATTGCCATCGCCGAAGGCACCATCCTCATGCACCCCGAGACGCAGGCCATGGTGCTGCAAGACCGCGCCAAGAAGGGCGACGTGCTTGCCTGCGCGCGCGTGGCGGGCATTATGGCCATCAAGCGCACGAGCGACATCATCCCCATGTGCCATCCGTTGCTCATTACCAAGAGCAAGTGCGACATTGCGCCCATCGCTCCGGCGGGGACGCCGGCCGAGGACGTGCCCGAGGGCTGGGCGCCGGCGCGTGCGGACGGGCAGGTTGGCTTTCACGTGTTGGTCACGGCGGGCGTGACGGGCAAGACGGGTATCGAGATGGAGGCCCTGACCGGCGCGAGTGCCGCGTGCCTAACAATCTATGACATGTGCAAGGCGGTCGATCGCGGCATGGAGATCGTCGACGTTCGCCTGCTGCACAAGGAGGGCGGCCGCTCGGGTGTGTGGGATCGTGCAGAGCGCCAGGCCGCTGCTGTTGAGGCCGTGGCCGCTGACGGTGCCGCGCCCGCGAGCGCACCCGTCGCCGTTGCGTCCGCAGCTCCGGCACCGGCCGTCCCCGCGATCGCGTTTATCGGCTACCAAAACTCGGGCAAGACCACGCTCGTCGAGAAGGTTATCGCCGAGCTCACCCGCCGCGGCCTGCGCGTGGGTTCGCTCAAGCATCATGGGCATCACGGCTTTGATATCGACGTGCCCGCTAAGGATACCTGGCGCCATCACCAGGCCGGATCCAAGCACGTGGGCCTCATCTGCGCCACGCGCTGGGCGGAGTACGCCGACACGCGCGAGGAGGACGAGATGCCCGCGCGTGAGCTGCTGTCGCGCTACAACGATGTCGACGTGGTGATCATCGAGGGCTACAAGACCGAGGGCTTCGACAACATCGTGGTCGCGCGCTCTGGTGTCGACCGTCTGCGCGGCAAGAGCTCGCTCGACCTGGTCGACGGTCACACGCTGGCCCTTGCCTGCAACGAGGCCCTGGCGCGTCAGGCCTTCGACGCCGGCTTTGCGACCCGAGCCATCAACATCAACGACGCCCGAGCTATCTGCGATCTGATTCAGGACCATCTGGCCTAAAACCTGCCAAAAAGGGACAGGTTTGTTTTGGCAGGTTTTATCTGGGCAAACGTCATTTCCACCACAGAGGGGCCAGGCTTCTTTGTGATGGTTTTTGCTTTGGTAGATGTGTGGGACATGCCTTACAATCTACCAAGTAGTTCATGACGGGCGAAAAACGGAGAGAAGGGGCTTGATGCGTCCTTAATGTTTCATGCGGATAGATTGATTTGACAGACGGTGGCGAATGCTCGCCGCCCGTATTCGTATGAAACAAGGAGTCTCCATGCTCTTCTCTCTTTTCTCAAAGCCTCAATCATCGCTGTCCGCGCAGGCCAAGCGCCTAGTGGCGATGCGCTTTCTCATTTACACCGGTTTTCAGACCAGCTACTTTATCGGCGTCATCGGAACGCTCACCTATGCAGACGATGCATCGGTCGTGGCGACATCGCTGGCCGTCCTTTTTATGAACGTATTCGTGATCTTGGGGTCCTTTGCGGGCGGCGCGGCGCTCGACGCCTGGGGCCCGCGCCGTCATTTCTTGCTGAGCATCGTCGGCACGCTGGCGACGGGTGCGGCGATCCTCGTTTTTGGCAGCGCGACCGGCATCGTCCTGCTCGGCGCGGTGCTCCTGGGCTTTGTGATGGGGTTCGCCCAGCCCATCGCCACATCCTATCCAGCCTACCTCACCGACGATCCTGTCGAGCTCAAAGGTATCAACTCCGCCATCGCCATGTTTTCAAACGTGAGTATCATCGTTGGCCCCACGCTGGGCGGCTTTGTCGCGGCGGCTACATCGTCACGCGCGGTGTTCGTGCTCATGATGATTTTTACCGTACTGGCGCTCATTGCCGGCTGGGGCTTTAGGCAAAGTGCGGGTCAGGCCGCCACACACGAAGGCAAACCCGCGCCCGGCGACATCACATCGGATAAGGCCAGCCAAAGCCCCGACCCCAACACGTCCTCCCGCGCAACCTTCGCGACCAGCATCAAGACAGTCTTTACCAACAGCGTTCTCGCCCTACTGTTCTGCATCATCTTTCTTTCGAACTTCGGCTATGGCGCCTTTGACCCGCTGGAGTCGTTCTTCTACCGCGATGTTCTGCATGTCGGTGTCGAGTGGATGGGCTGGCTCTCGTCGGCCTGCGGCGTGGGCGCGGTGCTGGGCGCTGTGGCCGCGCTCCGCTTGCCGCCGCACCTGGTCAACCTTAAAACGCTGCTCGTGGCGCTCATGTCCGTGGGCCTGGGAAGTTTGCTCTATGTGGGGACACCGTACGTGGGCGTAGCCCTTGTCGGTCAGATTGCCCTGGGCGTGGCCTGGGGCGTCGTCAACCCGCTCCACAACACGATCGTGCAAACAACGGCCCCGCTCGAGCAACTCGGGCGCGTCAACTCGGTCATGGGCTTTGGCAATATGTTCGCCGGCGTGGCGCCGCTGGCGATTGCCCCGTGGCTGGCGGCGACATTTGGCGTACAGCGGACACTCGTGGGGGCAGGCATGGTCGTGACGGCGGTCCCTGCGGCGTTGCTGCTGTTTGGACGCCGGCATTTGGATCGTGCCGCAAGGCAGTAAAAACCATCACAACATTCGATGAAAATCGCGATTTTGCCGAAAAACGTCGAATGTTGTGATGGTTTGCGCTGCGGGTCAGGCCATCCTGCGGGCCAGGCCACCACAAAGGGGCCAGGCACCTTTGTGGTGGTTTTTGCTTTGGCGGGCCGCGCCCGTGCCTTGGTATACCATGTACGCCGTTCACGAATACACCCCACACCGCCGCACAACCCAGAAAGGCCCCCATGGACACCACCTTCAGCCACATTAAAGCCGTGTTCTGCGATATCGACGGCACGCTGCTCACGAGCCAGCACACGGTGTCCCCGCGCACCGTGGCGGCGATCCGCGCCCTGCGCGAGCGCGGCGTGCTGTTTGGCCTGTGCACCGGGCGCGACGCCCACGCGACCGAGGCCATGTACAAGCTCTGGGGCATCGAAGGCCTGGTAGACGTGATGGTGGGCTGCGGTGGCGCTGAGGTCATCGACCGCGCGCACGACATCAACGAGCTGAGCTATCCGCTGCCGGGCGAGACCATCGCGCGCATCTGCAAGCACATGGCGGACCTTCCGGCAACGCCCGTCTGCCCCCGAGACGGCGTGTTCTACGTGCCCGAGAGCAACGCGTGCGTCGAGCACCTGTCGCGCGTCGACGGCGTGCCCTACCAGGTGGTCGATTTTGCCGAGTTTTTGCGCGAGCCGCAGCCCAAGGTGATGTTTACCATGGCGCCCGAGGTAATGCCGCGGGTGATTGAGCGAGCATCGACGTTTGCCGACGACACCGTCAAGGCGGCGGCTCTGCAAACCACGCAGCGGCTCTACGAGTTCATGGATCCGCGCGTGTCCAAGACGCGCGGCCTTGTGCGCGTGGCGGAGCTCAACGACATGGAGCTCCAGGACATCTGTGTGTTTGGCGATGCGGACAACGACACCTGCATGGTGGCTGACGCCGGCGTGGGCGTGGCCATGGCAAACGGCAGCGACGCCACCCGTGCCGCCGCCGACTTTGTAACCGCGAGCAACGACAAAGACGGCATTGCGATCTTTGTCGAGGAACATCTGCTGTAGCGCAGGGGGGCCACCACAAAGGGAGCAGGCGCCTTTGCGGTGGCCTCAGGCGATTTGGGCGAATTGATACCTAAAAACTGCGCGCAAATTCAAATAACGTTGTCTGAACATCATGCTTCTAACCACCGATGAGTTAAAGATATTCCCATCAATTTGGTAGTCTATTCCTCCCGGTTAATGATCTACCGTTCACGGTCGATTTTCGACCGTTCACAGGACGCATGCTCTTGAGCAAAATGTTGTGCAAATAAATAAAATGCTATTAAAAAATGATAACTAGCTTAATTACCAGTAGAAATAGATATTTCATAGCGAATAAACGAAGGTAAATCCGAGCAAATGTCAAGAGAATTGAGAATTCGCTACAAAACTATCGGTATTTTTGCTTAGATGTTCAAACAATCGTTACAATATGAACTATAAGCGTGCGCAATTACAGATTGCGCAGATACGTTTGATAGTGAAAGAGCAAGATCGCGGTCTCTTGGGGAGGAGACATCGATGAAAGCGAATTCAGACAAATCTAAGCAGAGTAAAAAAGCGACGCGCCGTGTACTGGCAGGCGTTTTGTGCGGAGCCTCCGTTTTGAGCCTGGTACTGTCGCTCGTCATGCCTCCAATCTCGCAGGCCATTGCCAACGATGCCCAGACGGGTGCAGCCGAGAAAACTGTGGCGGCGGCTGATTCTTCAAGTGAGTCTACTGATGTAGGCAACATCAACAACGGGGATACCGAAAACCAGAATAGTGACGAGACCGAGGGCGACGAGACCTCTGGTGGCGCTGTCGCGACGGGCCTGTCGCCCGATGACACGGAAGCAAAAAGTGCTGAGCAGCCTGCCGAAGACGACACTAATGGTGAAGACGCAATCGCGCCTGCTGCGGAGAATGAATCAGATTATGAAATTCGCAACGGGGCAGAGCTGAGCTCAAAGCTCCTTAACAATAAACTGCGTGATGGAGCCGGCGCTGCTACTTTTAAGCTTATGGCCGATATCGACTATGACGATGAGATTAGGCTCGAACAGTCCAGCGACAATCTCATCAATATCACCTTGAACTTAAATGGTCACAAGATTAAGCACGATGATAGTAATGGCAAGCCTCTGTTTGATATTGCTAAGGGCGCGACGCTTACGGTCGTGGACGACGTGGACTCTGGGCACATTCAGGAGGATGTTGACGACGGCCAGCAGCTGCAAGATAAGGACGAGCATCTGACACCTGAAAATTATGGCAAGACGGCAAAGATGACTTATGACAAGAATGGCATTCCGACTGGCCTTATCTATTACGTAACCGAATCGACTGCAAGTGGTGTAGGTACCACTGAGAAGATCTATGAGCACAAAGCGACTATTCAGGGCGCAATCGTTGGAGTCACCAAGAACTCCACGATGAAGCTCATTAACGTTTACCAGGGCGGCACGTTTAACCTTCAGGGCGGTACGCTTACGCAGAAAGAGGACTGCAATGTCGGCAGCCTCATCTATGCCGAGAACGGTTCTACCGTCAATATGAGCGGTGGCTACGTATGCGGTGCCTCTACGGGAACTTCGGGTACCGGTGCGGGCATTATGGTTAATACAAACGGCAATGTATCGACCCTCAGTCTGATCGGCGGTGTTATCGCTGCAAACTACGCTCCCAAAGGTGCCGGCGTGTACTCGAATGGCTCGAACGTTTCCATTTCGAAGGACGCGGTTATTTCGGGTAATGCGACGTTCAATGGGGAAAGCGACCAGCCTGGCTATGGTGGCGGCATTATGGCCGTAGGCGGCAGCGTAACCGTTTCGGGCGGCTATATCACGAATAATAGAATGGCTAAGTTCTGCGGTAATGATGGCTGGGGTTGCCATGGCGGCGGCGGGCTTGCTGCCAATAACGGCGCCCATGTCAGCATTTTCGGTGGCCAGATTACTGGCAATTATTCCGAGGAAGCCGGTGGCGGCGTTTACGTTACCGATGTGGGTCGAAATGACAAGCCTCGTACGGGAATGGCGTGGCTGCATATCACGGGAGGGATTATTGCCTCTAATGTAAGCTATCAATCTGAAGGTGCCGGCATTCGCGTGGGCCAGATGGTTGACGCGATGATTGGCGACGCTACGAGCAGCAAGGTCTACATTACGAATAACCATTGCATGTCTCGCTTTGACTGGGGCGGTGGCGGTATCTTCGTCCAGGGAAACTCGGATGCGGGTAAGGAAAAGACTGCTGGTAGATTATTTGTATACAACTCGTACATTAGCAGCAATACCGCTGGTGGCTATGGCGGCGGCGTAGCGGTCTGCCCCACGGGCAAGACGTTGGTAACGAACACTAACGGCACGGCAATCTTTGGCAATTCGTCTGCTGGCAGTGAGCAAAATGCCATCGAATATAAGCCGGCAGATGGCAAGTATAATAATGGTACGCCCCATCTTTCAGCTGGTGGTGCTGAGGGTTTTGATAAGACTGAAGATCAAGATGCATACAATTCGAAGGTGTTTCGCGAGAACGGCCATGCCGATTTCTTCCTTGTGGCAAAGGCTGGCCATAAGGAACCGCTTGCGGCAATAATCGGCAAGATGCTCGGCGGCGAAGATGCCAAGTATCGGGGAAGCAAAGAACGCAGTGATAACAAAGAACCCAGTGATAACGACGAACTCTATGAGGCTATCACTATCCCTGCCAATGGCGGCGTGAAGATTTATCGGAGCGTCGGTCTGACTTCGGATGTCGAAGTTGGAAGTGATGAAGCGAATAAAGCACAGGATGCCGCTACAACTTTCATCACGGGCAACTATTCCTGGGACCATGGCGGTGGCATCATGTCGAATGGCGACCTGTACTTAGGCCAGCCTGCTGATACGTATGTCTATCCGAGTCTTAAGCTGAAAGCGACCAAAGCCCTGTCCGGCCGTGCTCTCAAAGAGGGGGAGTTCTCCTTTGCGGTTTACCGTAAAGATTCAGACAGCGCGACAGCGCCTTATTGGAATAACAAGACATTCAACAATGGTGACTGCACCTTTGTTGGGTCTGCCAAGAATAGCGCTGACGGTAACATCACCTTTGACCTTGGCGAACAGTTCTTAGCGAGTGGCACTGGCGAAATTACGTACTACTTGGTCGAAGATGCGGGCAAGGATCCTGATGTCGACTACGATCATGCTGTATATGAGATTAAGGTGACAGTCGAGGACCACACGACCGTGCTCATGTCTGTTCCGACGCAGAACGATCCGAATGCGACTAAAGACCTTAAGGTCCATAACTACACGATTAAAAGTGTGAATGTTAAGAATCTTGGGGCTTCAACTGCCTTGTCGAGCACTGTGCCAGCAGATGCTGACGGCTATTATTCGATTGCCAACTCCGATGGTTCAAAGACTTTCAACAACACGTACACTCTGTACACTTCCGACGGCTCCTGGACTCCTAAGGCGACTAAGGTCGTTAAGGGTGGCGAGATGAAGGAGTTTACGCTCGAGTTTGCGGATAACGAGAAGTTTGAAGACGCCAAGACGGTGAAGACAACGGCCGACGGTACCAATAACCCCCAGACTCTGAGTTTTGTCGATAAAATCACGTACAAACTTAATGACCTCAACAAGGGCGAGGACCCTACTGGTCGTGGCGCTTCTAAGACCTTCACCTATTACGTTCGCGAACAGCAGCCGAGCGCACTGTTTACGAACTACAAGTACGACCAGTCGGTCTACAAGATCACGGTCACGGCAACTGATCAGTCTGATAAGACGATCAAGTGCGACGTGACCTACACCAAGATCGTCAATGCCGATGGCAAGGATATCCCCGAGAACGAGCAAAATGCGGTCAACTACGTTCCAACTAAGGACGAGGCCACTGGCAAGGAACAGAGCGTTCCGGTCTTCACCAACACCTACTCCACCTCTTTGCCCCTTTCTGGTATGTCGGGCGTCACTCTGACGTACCTTGCCGGCGCGGCGGTGCTTTGCGCTGCTGCAGCCTGGATGCACATTCGTCGCAAGGCGAATGCGAAGGGAGGCGAGCGTCGTGAATAAGAAAGTTTGCTCCTTCCCGATCTTGTTTGCGCTGCTTGCCCTCCTGATCGGCACCTGCGCGGTTGTGTTCCCCGCTTCCGCGCAGGCCGCGCCGACCTCGACCGGTTCCATCACGGTGAGCGGCACCGTGGCGAGCAGCTACGACGCCTACCAGATCTTTAGCGCAAACGTCGTCGACGGCGACAGCGACGCCAAGATCGCCACCGACCTCGCCTGGGCAAGCGACGCCGCGCGCGATGCCGTGTTGCCTGTGCTGCACAGCGCCGGTATGCCCAATTCCCAGACCACCGCGCAGGAAGCTGCCGAGTGGCTCAACACCGATTCCCACCTTACGAGCGCGCTGAGCGCACAGCTCGCTCGTTCCCTCCAGAGCTCTGGCGCCGTGCCCGTGGCCCTTAACGCGGGCACGACGGCCGAGCTGTCCTGCGGCTACTGGCTCATCGTCGCCGACGACGGCGCCATCGCCCAGGGCGAGACCGGCACCGCGCCGATTATGGCCCTGGTGGGCGGCAGCGCCGTCACTGTCAAGCCCAAGGCGGCGACCCCCAAGGTCGCCAAGCACGTGCTGGAGAACGGCACCGCCGCCTGGCAGAAGGCCGCCGACGCTACGGT
>CAJMBB010000002.1 GCA_905211615.1 uncultured Collinsella sp.
CCGCCATGAAGCGCATCGCCGCCGCGCTGGAAGCTCTGTAAGGTAGTCATTGGGGACGTTCTTAAACGACTAGGTGGAAAGGGGGCGCCGCGGATTGGTTCCGCGGCGCCCCCTTTGCGTTGGCGTGTCGGTTATGCCTTACAGCTCGTAGAGCGTGGTGAACTTGTCCTGCAGGTAGCTGCAGTAGTAGCGGGCATCGAACGCCATGCCGCATGCGCCCTTGATGAGTTCCGGCGCGTCCTTGGCGCGGCCCCACTGCCAAATGTGCTCGCCCAGCCAGGCGCGGACGGGCGCCAGGTCGCCGCTCGCGCAGGCGCCGTTGAGGTCGACACCGTCGCGGCACATGGCCGGCACAAACATGGCGTCGTAGGCGCTGCCCAGCGCATAGGTGGGGAAGTAGCCAAACGAACCGCCGCTCCAGTGCGTATCCTGCAGGCACCCGTGCGTGTCGTCGGGAACGGGAATGCCCAGGTACTCGTTCATAAAGCGGTTCCAAAGCGCGGGGATGTCCTTGGCCGTGGCCTCGCCGGCAAACAGCATGCGCTCGATCTCGTAGCGCACCATAACGTGCAGCGGATAGGTGAGCTCGTCCGCCTCGGTGCGGATCAGCGAAGGCTGCGCGATGTTCACGGCGTGGTAGAGCGTGTCCTCGTCGACGTCGCCGTAGACCTCGGGCGCGTGGCGGCGCAGCACCTCGAGCAGCGGTCCCATAAAGGCGCGGCTGCGACCCACGGTGTTCTCAAAGAAGCGGCTCTGGCTCTCGTGGATGCCCATGGAGGTGCCGCCCTCCAGGCACGTGCGCGCATAGGCGGGGTTCACGCCCAGCTCGTACATGGCGTGTCCCGCCTCGTGGATGATGCTGTAGACGTTGGAGATGCAATCGTCCTCGTAGATGTGCGTCGCGATGCGCGCATCGCCCACGGCAAAGCCCTCGCTAAACGGATGCTCGGTAAAGGCAAGCGTGGTGTCGTCCAGGTTCAGGCCGACGAGCTTCATAAGGTCGAAGCTCATGGCGCGCTGGGCGGCCTCGGGCACGCGGGCGTGCAAAAAGTCGGCATCGGGCTGCTGGCTGCGCTCGCCGATGGCGTGCACGAGCGGCACGACCGTCGCCTTGACCTCATCGCAAAACGCATCGAAGCTCTTGGCGGAAAGGCCGCGCTCGTACTGGTCGAGCCAAACATCGTATGGGTCGCGCTTGGGGTCCATAAGTTCGGCCTGATGCTTAAGTTGGGCGACGATCCTATCCACATAGGGCTCAAAGCTCGCCCAGTCATTGGCCGTCTTGGCCTTGTGCCACACGGCATCGGCCTCGCAGGTGAGCCTGGTCCAGGCCTCGGCCTCCTCGGTGGGGATGACGCTTGCCTCGCGCTGGTCGCGACCGAGCACACGGATCTCGTCGAGCAGCTGCGGGTCGTCAATTTTGCCGCCGGCGACGGTCTCGCGCGCTAACGAGCGTACGAGCTCAACGGACTTCTCGCTGGTCAGCAGCTTGTGATGCTCGCCGGCAAGCGTGCCCATGGCGTCGGCACGGGCGGCAGCACCATTGGCAGGAGCAATCGTCGCTCCATCGAACTCGGCAATCTTGAGCAGGTACTCGCGAGTCCACAGCTTGCCCTCGAGTTTGCGGAACTTTTTGACGGCCTTGTCGACTTTAGCGGCCTTGACGCCCTTGGCGGCCTTTGCCACGGCTGCCTTGGCCTTCTTATCGAGTTTCTTTCCCATACCGTATCCTTAATCTCGCAGGCCGAGCGCCGCAAGCGGGTGCGCGGCCAGTTTGCACAGCTACCTGCCTTGTACCCAGCGCGAACAAAACGGAACGCGGCGATGCGCTCGCGAAATGTGTTATCCTATAGCCCAATGCGTTGACGGAGAGGGTTTTGCCCGCCGCGTCGCCGGCAAGAGAGGGAAGGTCATGGGCTGCAAGCCTTCCTGCGGTGGCAAGGGCCAAGCGTTCACTCCCGAGCAGCGACCTCAACGGGCACGCGGCCGGCGGCAGCGAGGCCCCAGTAGGGAAGCCGTGAGCCTCGCGATAAGGGGCGCAGAGTGGGCGCGGCGGGCCAGACATCCGCCGAGTCAAACAAGGTGGTACCGCGGAATTCAACCGTCCTTGGGCAATGCACATGCCCGAGGACGGTTTTTTGTTACCGAACCGGGCCGCGCATCCGCAGCATCGGGCGGCGTCAGCCGCCCCGGAGCGCGGATACGCGAGAGACGAAAGGGAAGACATGAGTCTGATTGATGATCTGGTCAAACTCGAGGAAGAGGCCAAGGAGCTCGTTGCAGGCGCCGACGACGCCGCCAAGCTCGAGGCTGCACGCGTTGAGCTGCTCGGTCGCAAGGGCCGCATCACCGGCCTGATGCGCATGATGGGCAAGCTCGCCCCCGAGGATCGTCCCGTGATGGGCAAGCGCGCCAACGAGATGCGCCAGCTGATCGAGGGCATGCTCGACGAGCGCACCACCGAGATGAAGGCCGCCGCCCTCAAGCACGCACTCGAGCACGATGCCGTCGACATCACGCTGCCGGGCATCCGTCCGCAGATCGGCCACCAGCACCTGATCAAGCAGATCATCGAGGAGGCCGAGGACATCTTCTGCGGCATCGGCTACACCGTCGAGTCCGGCCCCATGGTCGACACCTCCTACTACAACTTCACCGCGCTCAACGCCCCCATGGATCACCCGAGCCGTTCGGCCCGCGATACCTTCTACGTGGTCGACAACAACCCCGGCAGCGTCGCGCACCCCGAGGCTCATGCCCACGGCGAGTCCGACGTGCTGCTGCGCACCCAGACCTCGGGCGTGCAAATCCACACCATGGAGTCGCAAAAGCCGCCCATCTACATGATCTGCCCGGGCACCGTCTATCGTCCCGACACGGCCGACGCCTGCCACCTGCCGCAGTTCAACCAGATCGAGGGCCTGGTCGTCGACGAGGGCATCACCTTTGGCGATCTTAAGGGCACGCTCGACTACTTTGTTAAGTGCATGTTTGGCGAGGACCGCAAGACGCGTTATCGCCCGCATTTCTTCCCCTTCACCGAGCCTTCCTGCGAGGTGGACGTGAGCTGCCACGTGTGCGGCGGCAAGGGCTGCAACTTCTGCAAGCACAGCGGCTGGATCGAGATCCTGGGCTGCGGCATGGTCGACCCCAACGTCCTGATCAACTGCGGCATCGACCCCGAGAAGTACACCGGCTTTGCCTTTGGTATTGGTGCCGAGCGCGTCGCGGCACTGCGCTACGACTTGCCCGACCTCAGAACGCTCATGACTGGCGATATGCGCTTCTTGAATCAGTTCTAGGCTGCGGCTTGCCCAAGCACGGCACCTCGGCGCTCATTCGTCGCTTGCGTACCAAAGTACGCGGCGCTCCTCTTTCGGGCCGATCTGCCGCACTTGGACAACCCTCGCTTTGTAAGGAATGTTCACAAAGTTGAAGTTTCCACCTGCATCTCTTCGCAGGCTTTCAGTATGAAAGGAGAGCTAGATGCGTGTTTCTTACGACTGGCTCAAGACCATGATCGATATTCCGGAGGATCCCAAGACCCTTTCGGACGAATATATCCGTACCGGCACCGAGGTCGAGGCGATCGACACCGTGGGCGAGTCCTTCGACCACGTGGTGACCGCCAAGGTGCTCACCAAGACCCCGCACCCCGATAGCGACCACATGTATGTGTGCTCGGTCGACGTGGGCGACAAGAACCTCGACCCCGACGGCAATCCCGCTCCGCTGCAGATCGTCTGCGGCGCGCAGAACTTTGAGGCCGGCGACCACATCGTCACGGCCATGATCGGCGCCGTGCTTCCCGGCGACGTCAAGATCAAGAAGAGCAAGCTTCGCGGCGTCGTGTCCATGGGCATGAACTGCTCCGCGCGCGAGCTCGGCCTGGGTGGCGACCACTCCGGCATTATGATCCTGCCCGAGGATACGCCCTGCGGCATGCCGTTTGCCGAGTACGTGGGCTCGAGCGACACCGTGCTCGACTGCGAGATCACGCCCAACCGCCCCGACTGCCTGTCCATGATCGGCATGGCTCGCGAGACCGGCGCCATCTTCGACCGCGATTTCCACGTTGAGCTGCCCGCCATCAAGGCCGAGACCGGCCGCGCGACCGACGACGAGCTTTCCGTCGAGATTGCCGACGAGGGCCTGTGCGACCGCTACGTTGCCCGCATCGTGCGCAACGTGAAGGTCGGCCCGTCGCCCGACTGGATGGTCAAGCGCCTTAACGCCCTGGGCGTGCGCCCGCACAACAACATCGTCGACATCACCAACTATGTGATGATGCTCACTGGTCAGCCGCTGCACGCCTTTGACCTCGACACCTTTGCCGAGCGCGATGGCAGGCGCCGCGTGGTCGTTCGCGCCGCCCAGCAGGACGAGAAGTTCACGACGCTGGACGGCGAGGAGCGTACGCTCGACGCCGGCATGGGTCTCATCACCGACGGCGAGCGTCCTGTGGCGCTGGCCGGCGTTATGGGTGGCATGGATTCCGAGATTGAGGACGACACCGTCGACGTGATGGTCGAGAGCGCCTGCTTCAACGCCGGCCGCACCTCGCACACCAGCCGTGACCTGTCGCTGATCTCCGACGCCTCCATCCGCTTTGAGCGCCAGGTCGACGAGACCGGCTGCGTGGATGTTGCCAACGTTACCTGCGCGCTCATCGAGGAGATCGCCGGCGGCGAGGTCGCCCCCGGCTATGTGGACGTGTTCCCCGCGCCCAAGACCATCGACGGCATCAAGCTGCGCCTGGCCCGCGTACGCGCCATCTGCGGTGCTGACATCGAGCCCGACTTTATCGAGCGCTCACTCACCCGCCTGGGCTGCACCGTCGAGCGCGACGGCGAGGACTTTATGGTCACGCCGCCGAGCTTCCGTCCCGACCTGCCGCGCGAGATCGACCTGATCGAGGAGGTCCTGCGCCTGTGGGGCATGGGCCGCGTGACGGCGACCATCCCGGCTGCCAGGAACCATATCGGCGGCCTGACCCGCGAGCAGAAGCTCACCCGCAAGGTTGGCGAGATCCTGCGCGCCTGCGGCCTCAACGAGACCACGACCTTTGGCTTCGCCGCCCCGGGCGACCTGGAGAAGATCGGCATGTCCACCGAAGGCCGCGGCTGCCCCGTGGTGCTCATGAACCCGCTGGTGGCCGAGCAGACCGAGATGCGCCGCTCGTTGCTGCCGGGTCTGCTGCAGTCTGTGGCCTACAACGAGGCCCACGGCACGCCCAACGTGCATCTGTACGAGGTCGGCAGCTTGTTCCACGGTCGCGAGAACGCCAGCCTGCCCAAGGAGACCAAGTCCGTAGCGGGCGTGCTGTCGGGCCAGTGGAGCGAGCAGTCCTGGAACATGAAGTACCGTAAGCTGCGTTTCTTCTTTGGCAAGGGCATTGTCGAGGAGCTGCTTGCCCAGCTGCGCGTCGAGAAGGTTCGCTTCCGTCCCGTCGAGGGCGAGGGCTATGCCTTCCTGCAGCCGGGTCGTGCTGCCGAGGTGCTCTCGGGCGGTACCGTGCTGGGCTGGGTTGGCGAGATTCACCCCGAGGCGCGCGAGGCTATGGGCATTGACGAGGTCGTCGTTGCCTTTGAGCTCGACTTGGACAAGCTGATCAAGGGCGCCCGCAACCAGGAGAACTACCGTGAGTTCTCGCAGTACCCGGCCGTTGAGCACGACCTTGCTATCGTGGTCGACAACACTGTGACCTGCGAGGATCTTGAGCGTCGTATTACGAGTGCCGGCGGCAAGCTGCTCGAGGGCGTGCGCCTGTTCGATGTCTACCGCGATCCCATCCGCATCGGAGCGGGCAAGAAGTCCATGGCCTTTGCGCTTACGTATCGCTCCGACGACCACACGCTCACCAGCGAAGAGGTCGAAAAGGCGCACCAGAAGATCGTCACCAAGGTGTGCAAGGGCGTAAACGGCGAGGTCCGCGGCTAGGTCCTGCGCTGGGGTATGGGTTAGCGGTGGCTGCTGCCGAATCCTACATGACCGCTATGCCCGGTATAAGGCACCGTTGAGCCTGCATATATGACACGCGCATTACATAACGGCGTGCTGCTTTGTCGGCAGTGCGCCGTTTTGCTATGATAGCCCGCGTCGTGTTACGAATCTGACATTACGTAACACTGGAAAGGTGATTCAAACGGCGTTGCAATTCCGTGCGCCGATAACCGGGAGGCGTGCATGCATATTCCAGATAATTATCTGTCCCCGCAGACCGATGCCGTCATGGCAGTGGCGATGGTGCCCGTTTGGGTTCACTGCATCAAGAAAGTGCGCGCCACGCTCGATCGCGAGCACATGGCTTTCCTGGGCATCTGCGCCGCGTTCTCCTTCCTGCTTATGATGTTCAATGTGCCGCTGCCCGGCGGCACCACAGGTCACGCCGTCGGCGGCGCGCTCATTGCGCTGCTGCTAGGCCCCGAGGCCGCGGCTATCGCTGTCTCGGTTGCGCTGGCACTGCAGGCGCTGCTGTTTGGCGACGGCGGCGTTCTGTCGTTTGGCGCCAACTGCTTTAACATGGCCTTTGTGCTGCCGTTTGTCGCTGCTATCGTGTTCCGTGCGCTCAACAGCCGCCTGCACGACAAGAGCTGGGGCACCTCGGTTTCTGCCGTCGTGAGCGGTTGGGTCGGCCTGTGCCTGGCAGCCCTGTGCGCGGCAATCGAGTTTGGTATTCAGCCGATGCTCTTCACCAACGCTTCGGGCGCTCCGCTGTACTGCCCCTTCCCGCTGTCCGTGGCTATTCCGGCCATGTTGATCCCGCATATGCTGGTTGCCGGCGTGGTCGAGGGCGTGGCGACTGCCGCGATCTACGGCTTTATCAAGAAGACGGCGCCGAGCGTTATCGTCGGGCCCGAGGCCGTCGATGGCCAGCTTACTGCCGAGGGCGCTGCTGCCAAGAAGACCTCGCTGGTCCCCACGCTCATCTTGGTTGCCGTGCTTGTCGTGGCTACGCCGCTCGGCTTGCTTGCCACAGGTGACGCATGGGGCGAGTGGGACGCCGAGGGCGCCGCGACCGCCGTTCAGGAGGTTGGTGACGACAGCCTGCAAGCTTCGGTCGGCCTTGATACCCCGACCTTTGCCGACGCTCTGCCTACGGGTGATTACCTGCAGGCCTATTCCGAGGAGCAGGGTCTTGGCTTTGCCGGTCAGGCTGCCATGTATATCCTGTCCGGCGTGATTGGCGTGGCGGTGCTCACCATCGCATTCCGTCTGATCTCGCTGACGGTTAAGGAAAGCGGTGCTCATGGCAATAGCCGAGCTGCCTAGCTGGCTTGCGGTCGAGCAGCGTTACGAGCCCGTGGGGGCTCGGCATCGTGTGATGCAAAAGAACGTCCTGCACCTGGCGAGCCTGCTTGAGCGGGTTCGCCTGGGTGGGGGCGCGCACGAGGGCGGGTCGATGGTCGACCGCGCCCTTTCTTGCGTTTCGGCTCCGGTGCGCCTGGTGGGGATGTTCGTCTGCGTTCTATGCGTGTGTCTGACGCAGAGCCCGCTGTACCTCATGTTGATGGCGGCTATCGCGCTGGTGCTGGTCGCGGTGCGCCCCGCACGCGGGCTGCGTGCGACCATTGTACCGGCGCTCGGCGCCACGGGGCTCGCAGTGGTTCTGGCGCTGCCTGCCCTGCTGCTGGGCGCTTCCGCTACGGGCGCCATGCTCAAAATTGCGCTTAAGACGTTCATTAACGTGTCGCTCGTGCTGGGCGTTTCGTGGACGCTTACCTGGAGCCGCATGTCGGCGGCGCTCAAGACGCTACATCTGCCCGACGAGGTCATCTTTACGTTTGATATGGCGCTCAAGCACATCGAGGTGCTGGGTCGCACGGCGCACAATCTGTGCGAATCGGTCATGCTGCGCAGCGTTGGCCGTGCGCCTGAGGGATTTTCGCGTACCGATTCGATCGCGGGTATCATGGGCATGACCTTTATCAAGGCGATGGAATGCAGCCGCGCGATGGACGAGGCTATGCTTTGCCGCGGCTTTGCCGGTGCGTATCCGGCTCCCGCGCGCGCCGGGTTTGGCTGGCGCGATGCCGTTTACGCAGCCGTTGTGGTTCTGCTCGCCGTGTTGTGCGCGGTGCTGTAGCGCGGGCGGTCGAGCCGTCGATGTGGATAGGGAAGGGCGACGTTTTGGCAAACGATACAAATGGCGCGATGTGCGCGAGCGGTGCTGCCGGCGCCGAGACCACGCCGCTCATCGAGTTTCGCGACGTGGTGTTTTCCTATGCGGGTCATACGGTGGTCGACGGCGTTTCGCTGCAGGTGGATCGTGGTGAACTCGTTGCTCTGCTTGGTCCTAACGGTTGTGGCAAGACGACGATCATGCGCCTTATCAACGGCCTTGAGCTCGCGGACGCAGGGGCATACCTGTTTGACGGGCACGTGATCGATGCGGCGTTTCTAAAGGATTCCGCGGCCGCTCAGCGTTTTCATCAGCGCGTAGGTTTTGTGTTCCAGAATGCCGATGCTCAGCTGTTCTGCGCTACGGTGGGCGAGGAAGTTGCTTTTGGTCCCGCGCAGATGGGGCTGCCGGCAGACGAGCTCGAGCGCCGCGTGCGCGATGCCATGGGGCTGTTTCAGGTTGTCGACCTTGCCGATGCCTCTCCCTATCAGCTCTCGGGCGGGCAAAAGAAACGCGTTGCGCTGGCTGCGGTGGTGTCGATGAACCCGGATATCTTGGTCCTCGACGAGCCTACCAATGGACTCGACGAGGATTCATGCGACATCGTGGTCAACTTCTTGCTGGCCTACGTCGCGGCGGGTAAGACGGTCTTGATGAGCACGCATCACCAGGATTTGGTGCGACGCCTGGGTGCCCGTGCAATCTATATCGATCGATATCACCATGTGGTCGAGGCACCTTCGCCGTCGTATGGAACCGAAAGCGGTGCTACGGACTAGTTGCTGCGTAGAGCGTGCGTAGCCGCCCGCGCGGCTTTGCCGTGATGGTATAGTTATCCAGGTTTTTATGGGGGTGGCTATGCCAAGCTGGAACATTCATATCGCTCAGACGGAGCGTTTGCTGGAGCGCACCGGTGCGCTTGCCAATAGCGTGCGCGACCGCAATGCCTTTTTGTTTGGCTGCGTGGTTCCGGATATCTTCGTGGGCTATATGGTCCCTGGCATCGCCGATCCCATTCCGTACCGCATTACGCACTTTGCCAAGCCTGAGCCCATCCCTAAGCCTCGTGAGCATGAGTTCTGGGATACCTATGTGGCACCGTTGCTTAAAAGTTCGCCCATCGGTGCGCCGGCCGCGGCGACCTCGATTATCGAGGAACGCGAGCGGCTGAACCGCGTGCACTATCCCCAGCGCTACAAGGATGCCGAGCCGGTTGCCGGTCCCGGCGCCTGTGAGTTCTCGCTTGCGTCCGAAGATGTGGCACAGTCGTTGCTCGATTTGACACTTGGTGTCTGGTCGCATCTGGTGGCCGATACCGTATGGAATACGCGCGTGAATCAGTACCTGGAGGCGCACGGCGGCAAGCCGTGCGAGGAGTTCCGCATTAAAAAGCAAGGCGACTTTGACTGGTTTGGCAAGACGCTGGGCATTGTTTCCATCCCGCGTGCGACCGATCGCCTGTATACCGCTGCGACGCGTTTTGGGCAGTATCCCATCCATAAAGAATATGTGCTCAAGACCATCGGCGTCATGCACGAGATTGTACGCGAAAACCCCGGTGAGCCCGACCATCCGCCATACCGCCTGCTAACCGAGGAGTTTTTCGACGCAACGTTTACCGAGGTCATCGAGCTGACCGAGGCGGGATTTGCGACTCGCGTTGCTGCTTCTGGCGTTCCCGCAGTCCCCCTGATTGCTAGCTGCTAGCCGGCCGGCTTAACGGTGAACAGTTCATCCCAATTGACCAACAGCTCCCGTCGCAGGGCATCTTCGGTGGTACGCTCGGCATCGGAAAGGTTCGCGACTGATCACAAATCGATGAAGCGGCATATGAAGTAGGTCCTAAAAAAGGGCCCGGAAGGCAAAGCCTTCCGGGCCCTTTGCAATGCAAGTGTGCTTGCAAGTGCGATTTAGCGCACCTGAGCGACGTAAGCGACGTTGGTCGAGGAGACCTTGTCCTCGAGCTGGACGCTCATGCGGGGATCGCCGGCGGTGGCGACGGTCAGATCGCCGGCCTCGACGTAGCCGAGCTCCTTAGCGGTCTCGATCGCCTTGACGATCGTGCCGTTGACGGTGCCCTGGGTAATCTCGGCCTGGTGCGGGATAACGCCCCAGTACATAATCATTTGCTGGACGGCCCACTCGTGGCGGGAGAACGCGCAGATCGGCATGTTGGGACGGAAGTGCGAGATCAGGCGAGCGGTACGACCGGTGGTCGTCGGCACGGTGATGCACTTGGCGCCAACGGTGGTAGCCATGTTCACAGCGGACATACCCACAACGTTGTTGACGACGCGGGTGCCGTGAGCATCGGCCGGAACCTCGAGCGGAGCGTGAGCCGGGAGGTACTTCTCGGTCTCGAGAGCAATGCTGGCCTGCATCTTGACGGCCTCGACCGGGTACTTACCGGCAGCGGACTCGCCGGACAGCATAACGGCGTCGGTGCCGTCGTAAATGGCGTTAGCAACGTCGGCAACCTCGGCGCGCGTCGGGCGCGGGTTCTGCTGCATGGAGTCGAGCATCTGCGTAGCGGTGATAACGGGCTTGTAGGCCGCGTTGCACTTGGCGATGATCTCCTTCTGGATGTGCGGAACGAGCTCGGGCTTGATCTCGATGCCCAGGTCGCCACGGGCGACCATGATGCCGTCGGAAGCCTCGAGGATCTCGTCGAAGTTCTCGACGCCCAGGGCGCACTCGATCTTCGGGAAGATCGTCACGTGCTCGCCACCGTTCTCGCGGCAAAGCTCGCGGATGCCGCGGACGGACTCGCCGTCACGGATGAAGGAAGCGGCGATGTAGTCGATGTTCTCGGTCAGGCCAAAGAGGATGTCCTGACGATCGCGCTCGGTGATGGCGGGCAACGAGATGTTGACGTTGGGCATGTTGACGCCCTTGCGCTCGCCGATCAGGCCGTCGTTCTTGACGACGCAGGTCATGTCCTGACCGTCGACGGACTCGACCTCGAGGGCAACCAGGCCGTCGTCGATCAGGATAAGGGAGCCCTTCTCGACCTCGGAGGGCAGAGCCAGGTAGTCGAGGGAGATGTGCTCAGAGGTGCCGTGGAAATCCTCGGACGTGGGCTGAGCGGTGACGACGATCTTATCGCCGGTCTTGACGGCAACCTTCTTGCCATCGACCAGAAAGCCGGTGCGGACCTCGGGGCCCTTGGTGTCGAGCAGGATGCCGACGGGCAGACCGAGCTCCTTGGAAATACGACGGACGCGCTCGATGCGACCGTGGTGCTCGTCGTAGGATCCGTGCGAGAAGTTAAAACGGGCGACGTTCATGCCCGCCTTGATCATCTCGCGGATGGTCTCGTCGCTATCGCAGGCGGGACCCATGGTGCATACAATCTTGGTGCGCTTGTACATTCAGACCTCCATCTGACATCGTCTTGCGCTGATAGATAAACCATAAGAAATAAAACTGAGATGATTATAACGAAATGGCGACCGAATACCCCAAAAAATCGACCGTATGCCGAATTAGAAGTTCATTTTTTGCGGAAAAACGGTATATGCAAAAACTTTACCAACCGTTCTGACCGCTGCTATCTGGGCGATATTTCAGTTTGACGATGTGCCGAAGAAAAAACGTTTTATCAATATTGAGCATCACACGGTCTGCATCGTTGCACTCGAGCCGTGTTTCCAATTGGAATGTTTTGGCTAGACGCGCTGCTTTGGGGTACCATAGCTCCACTATCAACTGCCGCTCAGCACGGCAGCCTTGATGAGCCCTTGCCCTTCTCCTGGGAATTATGATCGGGCATCAATCTGCTGAGTGGCCCGAATCCCAGGAGGGGACTCTATATGCAAAAGGAATACCTGTCCGCCGCGGCGGAGGTGCTCAGCGACCAGGGCGTCGATGAGAACCTCGGCCTGAGCAACGACGAGGCGTCGTCGCGCCTCGCCAAGACAGGCCCTAACAAGCTCGAGGAAGCCGAGAAAACGCCGCTGTGGAAGCGTTTCTTTGAGCAGATGGCCGACCCCATGGTCATCATGTTGATCGTTGCCGCCGTCATCAGCGCGCTCACGGGTATGGTCAAGGGCGAGCCCGACTTTGCCGACGTCGCCATCATCATGTTCGTCGTTATCGTCAACTCGGTACTGGGCGTGGTCCAGGAAGCCAAGAGCGAAGAGGCCCTCGAGGCCCTGCAGGAGATGAGCGCGGCGCAGTCCAAGGTGCTGCGCGACGGCAAGCTCGTGCACCTGCCGAGCGCCGAGCTCGTGCCCGGCGATGTGATCATGCTCGAGGCGGGCGACTCCGTCCCGGCCGACTGCCGTGTGCTCGAGAGTGCCACGATGAAGATCGAAGAGGCTGCACTCACTGGCGAGTCCGTGCCCGTCGAGAAGCATGCCAACGTCATTGAGCTCGCCGCCGGCACCGACGACGTGCCGCTCGGCGACCGCAAGAACATGTGCTACATGGGTTCCACCGTGGTATACGGCCGCGGTCGCGCCGTCGTGGTCGGCACCGGTATGAACACCGAGATGGGCAAGATCGCCGGCGCCCTGGCCGAGGCCAAGGAAGAGCTCACGCCGCTGCAGGTGAAGCTCGCCGAGCTCAGCCGCATCCTTACCATCATGGTTATCGTCATCTGCGTCGTCATCTTTGGCGTCGACATCATCCGCCACGGCGTGGGCAACGTTCTCACCGATCCGACCGCGCTGCTCGACACCTTTATGGTCGCCGTCTCGCTCGCCGTCGCTGCCATCCCCGAGGGCCTGGTCGCCGTCGTGACCATCGTGCTATCGCTTGGCGTGACCAAGATGGCTAAGCGCCAGGCAATCATCCGCAAGCTCTCTGCCGTCGAGACTCTCGGCTGCACGCAGACCATCTGCTCCGACAAGACCGGTACCCTTACCCAAAACAAGATGACCGTCGTCAAGCACGAGCTCGCTGCGCCCAAGGAGAAGTTCCTGGCCGGCATGGCGCTGTGCTCCGATGCTCAGTGGGACGAGGAGCTGGGCGAGGCCGTGGGCGAGCCGACTGAGTGCGCGCTCGTCAACGACGCCGGCAAGGCGGGCCTCACTGGCCTGACTGCCGAGCATCCGCGCGTGGGCGAGGCCCCGTTTGACTCGGGCCGCAAGATGATGTCCGTGGTCGTCGAGACCCTGGATGGCGAGTACGAGCAGTACACCAAGGGTGCGCCCGACGTGGTGATCGGCCTGTGCACCCATATCTACGAGGGCGATAAGGTCGTCCCCCTGACCGAGGAGCGCCGCGCCGAGCTCGTGGCGGCCAACAAGGCCATGGCCGACGAGGCCCTGCGCGTACTGGCGCTGGCAAGCCGCACCTACACCGAGGTTCCCGACGACTGCAGCCCCGCTGCGCTCGAGCATGACCTGGTCTTCTGTGGCCTGTCCGGCATGATCGACCCGGTCCGTCCCGAGGTGGCCGACGCTATCCACGAGGCGCACGACGCCGGTATCCGCACCGTCATGATCACGGGCGACCACATCGACACCGCCGTGGCCATCGCCAAGCAGCTGGGCATCGTCGCCGATCGCAGCCAGGCCATCACCGGTGCCGACCTCGATCGCATGAGCGACGAGGAACTCGACGCGCACATCGAGGACTACGGCGTGTACGCCCGCGTCCAGCCCGAGCACAAGACACGCATCGTCGAGGCTTGGAAGTCGCGCGACCAGATCGTGGCCATGACGGGCGATGGCGTCAACGACGCCCCGTCCATCAAGCGCGCCGACATTGGCGTTGGTATGGGCATCACCGGTACCGACGTCACCAAGAACGTCGCCGACATGGTACTTGCCGATGACAACTTCGCTACCATCATCGGCGCCTGCGAAGAGGGTCGTCGCATCTACGACAACATCCGCAAGGTCATCCAGTTCCTGCTTTCGGCCAACCTTGCCGAGGTGTTCTCGGTGTTTATCGCCACGCTCATCGGCTTTACCATCTTCCAGCCGGTGCAGCTGCTGTGGGTGAACCTGGTCACCGACTGCTTCCCCGCGCTTGCGCTGGGCATGGAGGATGCCGAGGGCGACATCATGAAGCGCAAGCCGCGCAACGCCAAGGACGGTGTCTTTGCCGGACATATGGGTCTGGACTGCGTGGTCCAGGGCCTAATCATCACCGCGCTGGTGCTGGCGAGCTTCTTTGTGGGCGTGTACTTTGACATGGGCTACATCCACATCGCCGATATGATCGCCGGCAATGCCGACGAGGAAGGCGTGATGATGGCGTTCATCACGCTCAACATGGTCGAGATTTTCCACTGCTTCAATATGCGCAGCCGTCGTGCGTCGCTGTTCACCATGAAGAAGCAGAACAAGTGGCTGTGGGCTTCCGCCGCGCTGGCACTGGTGCTGACGGTGATCGTGACCGTGCAGCCGACGCTTGCCGAGATGTTCTTTGGCCCCGTGACGCTTGAGCTCAAGGGCGTTGTCGCTGCCCTGGGCCTGGCCTTCCTGATCATCCCGCTGATGGAGATCTACAAGGCGATCATGCGCGCGGTCGAGAAGGAGTAAGTTAACCTGTCCGGGCCCGCCCCTGCGTGTTTTCTTCTTCGCTGGTCCTCGCGCTTCGCGCTGCGGGATCGCTCAGAAGAAAACACTCCCAGGGTGGGCCCTACGGTATCCTTACTGGCTTTTCTCCCGCGCGGATGAAAAAGGGCTGAGGGAAAGAAGGTGAGCGGCCGAGCAATTGCTCGGCCGCTCGTTTTGAATAAAGGATGTGCCCTTTGGAAACCCCTCTCGGCGGGCGGGCCCTGCGGTGACGTTGCTGACTTTTCTCCCGTGTGGATGATAAAGGCTGAGGGAAAGTGTGTGAGTCGGTCGAGCATTTGCTCGACCGACTCTTTTTTGTGGGAAAATACCTGCTCAGTTGTGATTTTTGGTGCTGGGAGGCGTTTGTGGCTAAGGCTAAGGCTAAGGCGAAGAAAAAGACGACGGGGGCGCGGGCTAAGCGCGATCGTCGTCGGAAGCTCGCGACCGAGGCTCCCGCACCTGCTGAGGAGCTGCTGGCAAGCGTGCCGGGGCTCGACGCGCTGCAGGATGTTCCGGCGTTTGATGACCTGCCGGTCGATGAAGCCCAGCAGGCTGCCTTTGATGATTTCTGCGCACATGCCGAGGAGCCCGAGCAGATGCAGCTTGGCGCCGTGGTGCGCTTGGATCGCGGGTTTCCACTGGTGGCGACTGCCGATGACACGTTTCGTGCCGAGCATGCTGTGGGGTTTGCCAAGTCACGCGGCGAGGACGAGGTCCTGCTGCCTGCCGTGGGCGACCGTGTGGCGGTACGCCGCGCTCCCGGGCACGATATGGGCGTGATTGAGTACGTGCTGCCGCGCCGTACGAGCTTTGAGCGTTGGCGCGGCCGCGCCCGTGGAGAGCGCCAGGTGCTCTGCTCCAACGTGGATAGCGTGCTAATCGTGCAGGCGCTCGGTGCCGGTGAGGTGCTGCTCGACCGCGTGGCGCGCTCGCTGGTGTTGGCGCTCGACTGCGATGCCGAGCCAGTGGTGGTGCTCACCAAAGCTGACCGCTGCGATGCCGAGGAACTCGAGCGCGATTTGGACCGCGTGCGCCGCCTGGTGGGTCCGGACGTGCGCGTAATCGTGACGTCCTCTGCCGAGGGCCGCGGCCTGGACGAGGTCCGTGCCTGCGTGCCTGCCGGGAGCTGTGCCATGATTCTGGGCGAGTCGGGTGCCGGCAAGTCGACGCTGCTCAATGCACTGCTGGGCCACGATACGTTGGCGACCGGCGGTGTGCGTGAACGCGACGACCAGGGCCGTCACACTACCGTCGCGCGCGTGATGGTGGCGCTGCCGGGCGACGCCGGCGTGATCGCCGATGCTCCGGGCCTGCGCAGCCTACCGCTCGTGGGTCACGAGCGAGGTCTGGCGCGCGCTTTCCCCGAGATTGTCGAGGCATCGCGCGCGTGCCGGTTTGGCGATTGCACACATACCCATGAGCCGGGCTGCGCCGTTCGCGAGGCCGAGGACGCCGGGCAGATCGACAGCCTACGGCTGGAAACGTTCCAAAACTTGGCGTCATCCATGCGCGTGAGCGCTCAAATGCTCGATCCCGATGTTCATCTGTAATTGATTTTTCCTATGACAGCCGTCTCCCAACTGTTCAGGAGACGGCTTTTTTGCTGCGGAAAAGCCTCGAAACATGCAGTTTGCTGACGTGCTGACCAAAACCTTGCCACGAGCTTGACGGGCTGGTCAGCTTTTGGTCAGCGATTGGTTTGACATCGAAAACCAAGATTGCGATTGCGCCGCTTTGCACTCTGACCGCCCAGACAATGGTGGTACGGGCATTCGCCCGGCACTGCCATGAGAGGAGCGGCCGTGAACAAGAGCAAGCGCATCGCCATCAGTCTGGTCGCGGGCGTGCTCGCTGCTCTGCTCTGCATGGTTTACGGCTCGTCGATCCGCTCGCAAGCCGAACAGGTCCAGGCTGAGACCTTGGCCAAGTACGGTGGCGATCGCGTCGAGGTATGCGTCGCGGCGCGCGATATCGATGTGGGCGAGACCCTCGATGAGACCAATGTCATAACCCAGGAATGGCTGACAAGCCTGCTGCCGCGTGACGCGGTGACCGAGCTGCGCCAGGTGCGCGGCGACGTGACGACTTCGCGTATTCCCAAAAACGCCGTGATCTGCAATGTCTACACCAAGGCCGAGAGCCACAAGCTCGAGGTGCCTAAGGGCAAGGTCGCCGTTTCGGTGGCGGTCGATGCCGAGCACTCGGTCGGCGGCGCCACGGGCGTGGGCAGCTACGTGGATGTGTATGTGCAAAAAGACGGCGTAACCGATCGGCTGTGCGGCGCGTACGTAATCGATACCAGTGAGGATTCCGGTGCCACGCGCGAGGGCAAGATCGAATGGGTGACGCTGGCGGCTGACCCCGAAGACGTCAAGGAACTGCTGGGAGCTTCGGGCAAGGGAACGGTCAGCTTGACGATTCCCGCCACGGCGCGCGGCAAAAAGAGCGGAGGCGACGAGTGATGAAGGCGATCTGGCTTGCGTGCTGCGCGTGCGGCGATTACGGGCTGTTGCAGCGGGAAGTCGAGGGCCGTGATGCGGGTGCACAGGTGCTTCGCGTGGGTGACCTGGACGGGCTGATTTCCATGGCGCGGGCGTTTCCGTCGCGCCGCGGGGCTGCCATCATCGCGGCGTCTCTGTTTGATACCGAAGATGTGCGCAAGACTGTTGCGCGCCTGACGGCCGAAGGCCGCGTGAGTCGCGTGGTCGTGTTGATAGAAGCACTCGATCCGTCGGATATCGAGGGGCTGTTTCGCGCAGGGGCGACCGAGGTCATCGCTGCGCACAGTATATGCGGCAACGGGCGCGCGGGCGAGGGAGCGGTTGATTCCGATCGGCACATGACGATTGAGCCCGATGCTTTTGTTGATAGGGAACCCGGGGCGCCTCGCGCTACAAGAGGCCCGCGTGTTGATGATTATGGAAAAGCGGAAGCCGAGCATGGTCGGCGCCCCCGGAACCCCCTTGTATACGATGACGCTGGAGGGCCGGCGCAGCATGCTGGCGACTCCCCGGCTGTAGATATGGGATACGTGCACGGCGTGAATCTGGCGGATGAACTCGACGAAGTTGAGGGCTTTGCCGGGTGCGGCGAGTTGTCGCTGATGCAGCATGAGCAGATTGCGCAGAACGAACCTGCCTCGCAGACCGAACAAGCTGCCATGCCGGCTTGGACGCAGCGTGTGGTTGCGGCGGGGGAGACGGGGACGCTGCCTCCGATGCCGCCGGCAGACGCTGCCGCTCCGCAGCATCGAGCTCCGGTCATCTGTGCCATTTCGGGTTCGGGCGGTTGCGGCAAGTCGACGATCGTTGCCACCATGGCACACACATCGTCGCTGTTGGGCTTGCGTGCCGCCGTGCTCGACCTGGACCTGATGTTTGGAAACCTTTACGACTTGTTAGGCGTCGATGCTCCGCGCGATTTGGCGCCATTTATCGAGCGCAGCATGACGCGGGCGCGCTTGCCGAGCCGGATATCGTGGCCACATCGATGCGCGTGGCGCCGGGCGTTACGCTCTGGGGCCCCGTCGCGGCGCCCGAGCAAGCCGAGCTCATGGCACGTCCGGTGGAGCTACTGCTTGATGTTCTGCGTCGCGAATCCGACGTGGTCTTTATCGATACCTCGGTCTTTTGGGGCGACGCCGTGGCGGCTGCGGTGGCGGCGAGCGACCGTTGCCTGGTCGTTGGCGATGCGGCGGTATCGTCCGCGACATCGGCGTCGCGCGTCATTGAACTGGCAAGTCGAGTAGGTGTGCCGCGCACGCGCATGAGCGCCGTGTTCAACCGGTTCGGTGCGCGCGGGGCAGACGAGGACGTCGCCATGCGCTTTGAGATTGCCTGTGCGTTGAGCTCCAAGATTCGTATCGCCGATGGCGGGCAGGATCTCGCCGCGCTCATGGCGTTTGGGCGCGCTGACGAGGCAGTGGGGCAGACCAGCGCTTTTGCGACCAGCGTGCGCGAGGCCACGCGCGAGATGCTCGTGGAACTGGGGTGCGCCGTCGGCCCTTGGAGCGATATGGTCGCCGACCGTGCAACGCGGACCGAGCGCCCGCGTATCCGCCTTCCCTGGTCGCGCGAGGGTGATCAGCGATGAGCCTGCAAACAAGGATTAAGGCTGCCGGCGCTGCAGCGGCGGCAGCGCCTGTAGATGCGGGGCGTCGCCGCGCGGTGAAACGACGCACCAAGCGCGCCGTGATGGACCGCATGGGTTACGACGAAGTGGCGCGTATCAGCGCCTATATCGACCCGGCACTTGCCCGCTCGGAATTGCGTCCCGCGGTGGAGGCGGCGCTCAATGTTGAGGAGCCGACCGATCTCGCGACGCCCGAGCGCGAGACCATCATCGACGAGATTTTGGATGACGTGGTGGGCCTGGGGCCGTTGCAGCCGCTCATCGAGGACGACACCGTTACCGAGATCATGATCAACGGCTGCCGCTCGGCTTTCTTTGAACGCGGCGGCGTCTTGCACCCCATCGAGCATGCGTTTGAGGATGATGAGCAGATCCGTGTGCTTATCGACCGCATCATCTCGCCACTTGGCCGCCGTATCGACGAGCGCAGCCCCATCGTCAACGCCCGCCTCAAAACGGGCTATCGCGTCAACGCGGTGATTCCGCCTGTGGCGATTGACGGACCGATTCTCACCATCCGAAAGTTCTCGGACCGCATCTGCTCGCTGGACGAGCTTGTGGGGCTGGGGTCGCTGCCGCTTTGGTATGCGCAGCTGCTGTCGTGTGCGGTGTCGCTGCGACAGGACCTGGCGGTTGCGGGAGGCACGGGATCTGGCAAGACCACCCTGCTCAACGCGTTGTCATGCGAGATTTCCACTGGCGAGCGCATCGTGACGATCGAGGACTCTGCCGAGCTCAAGTTTGCGCATCATCCGCACGTGGTGCGCCTAGAGGCGCGCGAGGCTTCAATTGAGGGTGAGGGTGCGGTGACGATTCGCGACCTAGTAACTAATGCCCTGCGCATGCGCCCCGACCGCATCGTGGTGGGCGAGGTGCGCGGTGCCGAGTGCTGCGACATGTTGCAGGCCATGAACACGGGCCACGACGGGTCGCTCACCACACTTCATGCGGGCTCAGAACAGGAGACCGTGGTGCGTCTGACGTTGCTTGCACGTTATGGCATCGATCTGCCGAGCGAGCTCATCGAGGAGCAGATTGCCATGGCGCTCGACGGCATCGTGATGTCCGAGCGCCACGCCGATGGCAGGCGTTTTGTCTCCTCGTATTCGGGGGTGCGTCGCGCCACGTCGGGCGGCGTAGAGCTCGAGCGCTATGTGACTTTCGATGCCGCCGAGCGCACCTGGACGCTTGACCGCGAGCCGCCGTTTATCGCAGAAGGCCTGCGGTCGGGGACGCTCACACAAGAGGAGGTGGACGAATGGAGGTCGCTGTGCCCCTCGTCGTAGGGGGTTTGGCAGGGTTTTCTGTTGCGACGGCGTGCGGGGCGGAACCTCGTGTGCCGCAGGTGCCGCCGGCGGAGCTGGCGCGTCAGGCGCTCGAGACGGTGGCAGAGAAGCTGCCGCGTAAGCTGGTGGAAAACGATCTGCTGAAAAAGATTGCCCGTTCGTGGGCATCGCTGGCTCCGGCGCATCGCCTTGGCCTCGTGATTGAAGATGCTTCGGGGCGTTTGGCGTTTCTGCTGCTATCGAGCGGTGTCTGCTGCGTTTTACTAACGATGGTGTCGTTATCGCCCCTCGGATTTGCCTTGGGACTTGTTGCTCCGATTGCCGTTGGCGCCGCTCGGGATGGCTTTGAGAGCCGGCGCGAGCAACACGATGCAGAAGAGGCCATGCCCGAGGCGTTTACCGCACTTTCCATGTCGCTTGCCTCGGGACATTCGCTGGCCCAGGGCATGCGCTTTGTGGGCGCTCATGCGCAAGAGCCGGTACATACCGAGTTTTTGCGGGTAGCGGCGGCGATCGATTGCGGCATCTCGGCGACCGACGCGCTCGATGACTTGCTCGTGCGCATCGACGCCCCCGGTCTTTCGCTTGTGACCTTGGCGCTTAAGGTGTCACAGCGCACTGGCGCTCCGCTTGCCGACTTACTGTCCGAGGCGTCGAGCATGGTGGGGGAGCGCATTGAGCTCAAGCGCCGCCTGGATGTTAAGACGTCACAGGCGCGTATGTCGGCACACATGGTCGCGGCGATGCCGGCGGGCATGTGCGCGGTGTTGGCGCTGCTTTCGGCAGATTTTCGTCGCGGTCTTGCGACGCCTGCCGGTGCGGGCGCTGTGGTGCTGGGTCTAGCCCTCAACGTCGTTGCCCTGGTGGTTATCCGGCGCATTATGCGGGTGGAGCTATGAGCGCCCTGGTTGCAGTTGTGGCTTGCCTGTGTGCCCTGAGTGTATTTGTCGCGACGGGTTTGGATCGGGCGGATGCGCGCAAGATCGCAGGGGCCTGCAAGCGCGAGGCGGTGCTGGTCGCTGCCGCGGGTCGCTCGGTGGTCGATGCCCTGACCGCGCGAGTGAAGGGCGCGGTTGGAGCGGGCGGCCCGGCGCGAGTTTCGCTCGGCGAAGTGTCCGAGATGATCGATGTTGTGCGCTTGGGTCTTTCGGCCGGTCTTTCGTTTGATGCGGCGCTTGAGATTTTCTGCGCCAACCGTCGGTCAGTGCTGGCTCTTCGCCTTGAGCGGGCCTGCATGGCGTGGCAAGTGGGCGTGGGTACGCGTGAGGACGAGTTGTTGGCCGCCGCGCGCGACCTGGACGTGCGAGCGCTCGAGACCTTTGCCATCACGGTGGGGCAGGCGCTCGCCCTGGGTGCCCCACTTGCCGAGACGCTGGCCGCTCAAAGTCGCGAGATCCGTGCGGCTCATCGCGCCGCGGTCGAGCGCGAGATCGAGCGTGCGCCCGTCAAGCTGCTGATTCCCACCGGCACGCTCATCTTGCCGGCGTTGCTTCTGTCCATATTGGGCCCGCTGCTGGGAGCAGGCGGGATGATGTAGGGAGGAATACATGAACACGATGACTGACGTTGCCGGCAAGGTCCAGGGCTGGGCTTTTTGCCGGGCGATTCGCGCTCGCCAGCATGCCAAGGAGCTGTTGCAGGAGGAGAGCGCGCAGGGTACCACCGAGTACGCCATTTTGGTGGGTGTGCTTGTGGTGATCGCGATTATTGCCATCGTTGCATTTAAAGGCAAGGTCCAAGATCTATGGAACGCTATCAGCGAGGGCATCAACAGCCTGTAGAGGGCGAGCGCCCCATCGGGGTGCTGCTGGTGTTTGCTTGCCTGACCGTGGCGATAGCGGCGGTGCTTTGGGGGCTTAACGCCGCGCGGCAGCAGCGTCCTGGGGCCGCCTTCGATTCGGGCTCAGATTCGGCGGTGGCGTCTCAAAAAGATGAGATGCGAGATGCGGACGATTCGGATGTCGCTGTCACGGCGCAAACTTTTCTGCGGACGCTCGACAAGCGGTCTGGCACTGCGACGGATTCGCCTGAGGACAACGCGATTGCGGTCCGGCTTGCATGGTCCGAGGACCGACCGATGACCGAGGCAGCGGCGGATATGTTACGCGCCTATCGCGAGGTGCCAACGGCCCAGCTTGCCCTGAGCGGCTATCTCGATATTAAGGGCAACGTATGGGGCGCCATCGTGCGCGATGGGCGCGGCTGGGTCGATATGGTGACGGTTGCCGCGGATGCTGGCGATGCTTCGTGTCGTCTGCGCGCCGTGCGCCTGGTCCCGCAAACAATAAGCTCAAAGGAGGGATCGTGAAATGCATGGCGTTCTGCGTGAAGAGTTTGCCCAAGCGACTGTGGAATACGCCATCGTCACGGTGGCGCTGTTATCGATCGTGCTGGCGATTGTGGGACTTTGGCGTGCTGGCACCGATGGACGCTTGGCGGCGCTGGTTGAGCGGGCGGCATCCCATGGCGTTGCCTCGACGTCGGTTATCGACGCCGCTGCGGGTGCTAAGGACATCGCGTTGTATTGATATCGCGCGCGAGGACCGGGCGCAGTCTACGGTCGAGGCCGCTTTTTTGCTGCCGACGTTTCTGACGCTCATCCTTCTCGCATTGCAACCGGTGTGTCTGCTTTATACGCACGCGGTCATGGAGTCTGCCGCCGCCGAGACCGCGCGGCTCATGACCACGACGACGGCGGAGGACGACGATCTTAAGGAGTTCACCCGCCGCCGGCTTGCCGCAGTGCCCAACGTTTCGGTCTTTCATGCCGGCGGGCCGTTGTCGTGGGATATCGAGCTTGGCCGGGCCGGTGCGGGTGGCGTCTCGGCCGTGTCCGTTTCCGGCGAGGTCAAGCCGTTGCCTGTGATCGGTGCGTTTGCGCGGGCTATGGGTGGTACCGCCGAGGGCGGCTACGTTGAGCTCAAGGTCGATGTCTCGTATCAATCGCGTCCCGAATGGCTGGAGGGAGATTATGATTCGTGGATTGCTGCATGGGATTAAGCGTTTCTGGTCTAGATGCGTTTTGACGCGCCGTCCGAGCTGCCATCGCAAGCGAGGCGGCTTTATGGGCCGCGCCGGTATCGACCTGTTTATCGAAGACGGTGCCTACACCACGCTTTCTTCTGCCGTGGTCATCCTAGTGGTGCTCACGTTGTTGTTTTCGTCGACCGCGGCGATATGGAGCATGTCGCGTGCCGGGGATACCCAGGTGGCGGCCGATAGCGGCGCGCTGGCGGGTGCCAACGTAGTGTCGTCCTATCACACGGCTGCCACGGTGGTTGATGCGAGCATCTTGAGTCTGGGGCTGGCGGGGTTTGCCACAATCGGGACGGGCCTGGTCGCCATCCTCATCCCAGGTGCCGAACCAGTTGCCGGCAATATGGTCGACACCGGGATTGAGATCATTAAAACGCGCAACAAGTTTGCCAAAAGCGCATCGGAAGGCTTGCAGAAAATCGAGACGGCTCTGCCGTATCTGATTGCCGCGCGTGCCACGCGGGCGGTGTCGGCGCAGGATACCGATAGTGTGGCCTATACCGGTACGGCGCTTGCCGTGCCCAGGACATCCGAATCGGACTTCGCCGCGCTCAAAGGGTCCGAGATCTCGACCGATATCATTAAAGACACATCAGATGATTTAGAGCGTGCGGCCGAGGAGCTGCGGAAGGCCTCGGAGGAGACGGCGAAGGCAAAGGAGCGCGCCTGGCTTGCGGACTGTGGCGGGTCGGATGAGAGCGCGGTTGGTAGGTACTCATGTATGTGGGAGCGCGCGGGGAGTCTGGCAAAGCTTTCGGATATTGAGAATCCACACTATGCCTCGAGTATCACATGGGAGCCGCAGGTTGCCCTCAACCGAGCGAAGGCCTATTACCATCGGCGCCTAGCGAATGAAAAGTCTCAAGGCTCGAGCACGAAGATGGAGGCCGAGTCCGTCGCGCGGAAAACGTTCTACATCTATGCAATTGAAGAACTCGAACACTCATACATTGAAGACGATGGTGAAAAAATTTCGTCTCAGATCCCATTCCTGCCGCGCACGCCGGGCGAGGTGAAGGGAACCCAGCTCTACACCGATGTCATGTGGCCTACAAGTACCAACGGCGACAAGACGTACCTGCACTATGGGACCGAATGTCCTAACTATAAGAGTGGATCGCCGGGTGGGTTGGCATCCGTTGTCGATTACGACGGGCACGATGTATGCGATAAGTGCGAATTCGACGTGGTCACCCTGGGTCGCGCCCTCATGCCGCCGTCGTTCATCGAAAACGGCTTCGAATATCACTTCGACGAGTTCAAAAAGGCCTTGGAGGAATACGTCAAACGTCGGAACAAAGAGCTTGAGCTCATGCGTCAGACCGAGGATGAGGCCGACCGTGCGGGCAATGCGTTTGACCAGGCCATTAAAGCGCTTTCGGGCGAGCGTCCGCGTATCGCTCCGCCCGGTCGCAACGGCGTGGTCGCCTTTGCGGTTTCGGGTGCCATCTCGAGCCCCGACGAGCTCAACTCTTCGTTTAACACGGCAGTCAGGCTTGGCGATCGCGGTGCTATTTCTGCCGCGGTGCTGGCGCCCGATGAGACGACGGCGCAAAACAACGTGCTTTCGCGATTTTTCTCGACATTGAAGGAACGCTCGGGCGGCGTTGCCGGCGTACTCGACGGCGTCATGGATGTTTGGGGACGGCTGCTTGTGGGATACGGAGACATCCAAGGTTCGGCCGACGAACTTATGGACGAGATGATTAAAGACCTAGGAGGGGGCAGCGGCGCGTTGGGCTCCATCGCATCGTGGCTCGGCGATACCGTTTCGGCGTCCGTGGCGGCGTTGGGTCTGGAACCGTGCGACTTGCGCCTGCGAAAGCCGGTGCTGACCGATTCCGCCAACGTCATTAAGAGCCCGGGGTCTGACATTGCGGGTCTCTCTCAAGCACAAGACAAACTGCGAGGTATTCCGTTGGGCGTGACCGATCCCAAGGCGCTTTGCGAGGCGTTGGAATATCAAGTCGAACGCACCATTAGCGGTACGGTGCTCACGCTTGCGGAGATTCCTCTGCCCGGCGGCGGCTCCATCCCACTCACCGTCGATGTCGCCACGCTGGTTGGCGCTCTGGGCGGTGGGTCGTAATGAGTATCCGCATGCGTCTGCGCGAGGAGCGCGCCCAAGCGACGGTGGAGATGGCGGTGGTTACGCCCGTTTTGCTGGTGCTGGCACTCATCGTGTACAACGTCATGATCTTTGCCAGCGCTGTCGCGCGCTTCGACCGCGTGGTACCCGACATCGTGTTGGCGCACGCCGTGGCGTCGGAGGGGGAGGGCGACGAAAGCTCTGCCGATGCCTCGGCGACGGTCCAGACTCAAATTCTGAATGCCATGGAAGGCTATGACTTGCAGATCGAAGTGTCGAGCGAGCAAGGCGCGGAGGCATCGGATGGTGGCCTGCTCTCCCTATCCGGTACGTTTAGGACCTACACCTGCATCATGCACTATGAGCCGTGGCCGACTTCTCTCAGCATCGCTGGCGTTCCGCTGGGGGCGCCGACAACGTTGTCGCACGAGCGCGCGGTGACGGTCGATCCGTGGCGCCCGGGGGTGGTCATGTGACCGCGGTCTCGTCCTACATCGCCTACGCGCGGGCACTCAATAGGCTGGGTTGGACGCCGGCCGAGTTTGTGGTAGCGGAGTCGTTTGTCATGCGCCTGCGCGGCATGCTGGGACGGCGTCCGGTTGCCGCCAACGGCTTGCCGCTCGTCATGGCGTTTCCACGCTGCTCTTCGGTCCATACGTGTTTTATGGCCTATCCCATCGACATCGCCTTCATCAATCGCGACGGCAATATCCTCGCGCGCTACGAAAACGTCCGTCCTTGGCACATGTGTTCCTGTCCCGGTGCCTGGGCGGTATTGGAACGCCCTTCAATCCTCGCTACACCTCCCACCCTCCAACAAGTGCCGGCGTAAGAGATTGACGACGGCGGACTTTCGTCATACGAAATTGGGTAAGATGGAGGAGAAGATGCATGGATGTTGAGATCCATCCGAACGCCAAAAAACACTTGACGGAAAAGCAGGTGCTTGGTGCCTGGTTCGCGGTTACTGAGTGCATTCGCCGCGAGTCGGAGGACGAGCCGCCGAGATGGCTTGCCATTGGATGGCTTCCAGATGGTCAAAGTGTGGAACTTGTTGCGGTCGAACTAATTCGTGGATGGCTCATTATTCATGCCCTGTCTCCGGTTCAGAAGAAATTCTGGCAAGAGATCGAGCGAGCTCGGCAGAGGGGTCGATGATGGGCAAGACGTATACGGCCGCTAATGGTCAGGTTGTAACGGATGAAATGATTGACGCGTGGTGCGAGTCGTACGAGCGCGGAGAGTTTCCGGATGGCGAACACACCGTTGGTGGGATCGTGCGTGGACGGCCCCCGCTCTCAGGTGAGGGGACGGCAACGCTGTCGGTCAAGATTCCTCTGGGAATGAAGGAGGCCATTCGTCGACGGGCGGCTGCCGAGGGGATGACGCCAAGTGAGTTTGCCCGTGCGGCTCTGAGCGAAAAACTTCTTGCTGCCGGCTGATGCCTCTGACGTGCCGATTTATAGAACCGAGGCTGTGCTCAAAAACTTTTTTAAAATTCTCGGTTGACCGGAACGCGTCCTTGGTTATACTAATCAAGCCTTGAAACAAGGCACACCTCAAATGGCTGGGTAGCTCAGTTGGTAGAGCAGAGGACTGAAAATCCTCGTGTCAGGGGTTCGATTCCCTTCCCCGCCACCTTGAATTGACTAGGACCTCTGCAAAGGGGTCCTTTTCTTTTATCGAGGGCTCTGCGAAACTGCGTCCCGGAATTTGGCTTCAGAGTGGGATGCGTTTTCCGCTTTGAGGCCGCTTGGGAAAGCGCGACCCGGAATCCGGCGTCAGAATGGGATGTGCTTTCCTTTTGCGGTCTTTGGCGGAAACTGCGTCCCAGATCCCGCGCTCAGAACGGGATGCGCTTTCCGGCGCTTACTTCCGACGTGCGTGCACATCTCGTCGCACCATCCCGAGCCCGCCTGTTCCCAGATATTCCTCTCACTTTCGCGTCACTTTACAGACCGTTCGGTCGCCTGTCTGCATGCGCGGGTATACTCAAATCGATAGATATGTCATGCAAGAGCGATGCGGGCTTAGCCCGTATGATTCAAAAGGGGGCAGTGATGGAGAGGATACTCGGCGTTAATCTCTCTGGCTGGTTTATTCCCGAGCCTTGGGTGACCCCGTCGCTATACGCGGCGACCGGTGCATCCAACGCGGCCGAGCTGCAGGAGGCCATGGGCACCGCCGCCTATAACGAGCGCATGCGCCGTCATTACGAGACGTTTGTGAGCGAGGACGATTTCCGTCGCATGGCGCAGATCGGCCTCAACGCCGTGCGTCTGCCGGTGCCCTGGTATGCCTTTGGCTCGCAGGAGTCCGATGCGTCCTACATCTCGGTTGTCGACTACATCGACCGTGCAATTGAGTGGGCTGCCAAGTACAACATCCGCGTGCTGCTCGATCTGGCAACTGTGCCCGGTGGCCAGGGCGATTCCAACGATTCGCCCACCACGCCGGAGGCTGTCGCCGAGTGGCATTCGTCCACTAACGGCCGCCATGTCGCACTCGACGTGCTCGAGCGCTTGGCCGAGCGTTACGGCGAGGCCGAGAGCCTGCTGGGCATTGAGCTGCTGGATACGCCGCAGATGAGTGTCCGCAAGAGTCTCTTTGCCATGACGGATGGCATTCCGGCTCACTACCTGCGCAATTTCTATCGCGATGCCTACGAGCTCGTCCGTTCGTATATGCCCGAGGATAAGATCGTCGTCTTCTCGTCTTCGGGGCATCCCAGCGAGTGGAAGCATTTTATGCGCGGCGCCAAGTACAAGAACGTCTACATGGACCTTCACCTGTACCATTACCGCGACGAACATGCGCTCGACATCACGAGCCCCCGCGGGCTGACGACGGCGATTTCGCGCAACAAGCGCGAGCTTAAAGAGGCGATTTCGACTGGGTTCCCCGTGCTGGTGGGCGAATGGTCGGGCGCGGCGATCTTTGCCAACTCGTCGGTTACGCCCGAGGGCCGCAATGCCTACGAGCGCGTGTTTATCGCCAACCAGCTGGCTTCGTTTGCGCCGGCTGCCGGCTGGTTCTTCCAAACGTGGAAGACCGAGAAGCGCATTGCAGCATGGGACGCCCGCGCGGCGCTCGGTACGCTCGAGCGCGGCATGATTGAATAGGTTGATATGACGCAAAACAGCGCCCATACGGGCAAACTCTATGTGGTCGGCACGCCCATCGGCAACCTGGGCGACCTGTCTCCGCGCGTTGGCGAGGCGTTTGCCGCCGCCGATGCCATCTGCTGCGAAGACACGCGTGTGACGTCAAAGCTGCTGATGCACCTGGGCATTTCCAAGCCACTTGTCCGTTGCGACGAGAATGTGATCGCCAGCCGCGCCGCCGGCCTGGTCGACCGTCTGCTGGCGGGGGAGACCCTCGCCTTTGCCTCGGATGCCGGCATGCCGAGCGTGTCCGATCCCGGCCAGGCGCTGGTCGAGGCGGCGCGTGAGGCCGATGTGCCCGTCGAAGTTATTCCCGGGCCCTCTGCTTGCGTCACGGCACTCGTTTCGTCCGGCATTCCCTGCGAGCATTTTTTCTTCGAGGGTTTTTTGGGCCGAAAGCACGGCGACCGTGTGCGCCGTTTGCAGCGCCTTGCCGTGGTGCCCGGCGCGCTCATCTTCTACGAGTCTCCACATCGCATCGTGGCGACGCTCGAGGCCGTGGCGGAGGTCTTTCCCCAGCGTGAGGTTGCCGTCTGCCGCGAACTCACCAAGCTGCACGAGGAGGTCTTGCGCGGGCCCGCTGCCCAGCTTGCCGAGGAGCTGCGTGCTCGCGGCGAGGTAAAGGGCGAGATTGCGCTGGTCATCGCGCCGCCGAGCGAGGACGAAGAGGCCGGTATCGCGCCGGTTGGCGCAGCGGCAGTAGATCCCGATGAGGCCCTGCGCGCGGATATCCGCGCCGCGCTCGAGGAGGGGGAGCCCGCCTCTGCGGTGGCCAAGCGCCTGTCTCAGAAGTATTCGCGCCGCAAGCGCGATGTCTATGCCATGGTGCTCGATATGCAATAGATGGAGGATATCCAGCCCTTGCGCTAGAATCATCCTCTGTATGCAACGTTTTTCTGGAGGACAAACCCCATGGATCAAAGCAAGCCTTCGTTCTTTATCACGACGCCCATCTACTACGTCAACGCCGATCCGCACCTGGGCACGGCTTATTCCACCATCATCGCCGATGTTCAGGCTCGCTATCGCCGCTCCGCCGGCTATAACGTCAAGTTCCTGACCGGCATGGACGAGCACGGCGAGAAGGTCGCCGAGGCCGCAGCCAAGCACAACATGACGCCGCAGGAGTGGACCGACAGCCAGGCCCCGCACTTCAAGGAGCTTTGGAACAAACTCGAGATCTCCAACGACGACTTCATCCGCACCACCGAGCCGCGCCAGCATCATGCCGTGCAGTACCTGTGGGAGCGCATGAAGGAGTCCGGCTACCTGTATAAGGGCAGCTACGACGGTTGGTATTGCGTGCCTGACGAGACCTACTTCACCGACACGCAGGTCCAGAAGGGTGACGAGGAGTACGGCAGCGTCGGCCAGCACCTGTGCCCCGACTGCCACCGTCCGCTCGAGCGCGTGCAGGAGGAGTCCTACTTCTTTAAGCTTTCCGCTTTCCAGGACAAGCTGCTCAAGCTCTATGACGAGCACCCCGACTTTGTCGAGCCCGCGTTCCGTATGAACGAGGTGCGCAGCTTTGTCGAGGGCGGCCTCAACGACCTTTCCGTGAGCCGTACGAGCTTTGATTGGGGCATTCAGGTTCCGTTTGACGAGGGCCACGTGACCTATGTGTGGTTCGACGCGCTGCTCAACTATATGACGGCTGTCGGCTACGGTGTCGATACCGACGAGGCCCGTGCCGAGCTGGCCTATCGCTGGCCCGCGCAGTTCCACATCGTGGGCAAGGACATCATCCGTTTCCACTGCGTCATTTGGCCGGCCATGCTCATGGCCATTGGCGAGGCCCTGCCCGAGCACGTCTTTGCCCATGGCTTCCTGACCGTGCGCAATGCCGAGACCGGTAAGGCCGAGAAGATGTCCAAGAGCCGTGGCAACGCCATCGCCCCGCAGGATGTCATCGATATGCTGGGCGTCGAGGGCTATCGTTATTACTTTATGACCGATGTGGTCCCCGGTACCGACGGCGCCATCAGCTTCGACCGCATGGAGCAGGTCTACAACGCCGATTTGGCCAACAGCTGGGGCAACCTCATTTCGCGCTCGCTCAACATGAGCGGCAAGTATTTTGACGGTTGCGCGCCCGCCAAGCCCGCATCGTTCGATGCGTTCGACAACCCGCTGGCAAAGATCGCCGATGGTCTGGTCGAGCGCTACATGGCCAAGATGGACGTGCTCGATTACGGTGGAGCCAAGGACGAGGTCATGGAGCTCATCCACGCCGCCAACCACTACATCGAGGACTCCGAGCCTTGGGCACTTGCCAAGGACGAGGCCAAGGCTGACGAGCTGGCGTTTGTGATCTACAACCTGCTCGAGGCCATCCGCATTGCCGCTCACCTGCTGATGCCGCTCATGCCCCAGACTTCTGCCGAGGCTCTGCGCCGCCTGTCCTGCGAGGACGAGGCCGCGAGCGACGACCTCAAGGGCATTTGCGCTTGGGGCCTGCTTGCTGGTGGTCAGCCCGTCGAGAAGGGCGATCCGCTGTTCCCGCGTCTGGCGTAGTGACCGCGCGAGCGCCATATCGGCAATTTGCTGTTTAGCTGTAAGGGCATGGCCGCCACGGTCCATGCCCTTTTGTTTCAAGACGCCGCCATCATGCTAAGGAGGCAACCATGACAACTTCGCCTTTGGCAAACCCCACGGCCACCAGGGAGCTGCTAGAGGAGTTTGGCCTTGCGACTAAGCATCGCCTGGGCCAGAACTTTCTAATCGACAATCATGTGATCGAGCGTATCTGCGAGCTTGCCGAGCTTGCAGGTGACGAGCGCGTACTCGAGGTGGGTCCGGGTTGCGGCACGTTGACACTTGCGTTGCTGCAGGAGGCGGCGTGCGTTACGTCGATCGAGGCCGATCCCGAGCTTGAGCCGGTGCTTGACGCCCACGCCGCCGACTATGCCAACTTCCGCTTTATCATGGGCGATGCGCTCAAGGTGGGCCCGGAGCAGATTGAGCAGGTTGCGGGCGGTACGCCGACGGTGTTTGTCGCGAATCTGCCCTACAACGTGGCGGCGACGATCATCCTTCAGTTCTTCCAGACGATGCCCGCGCTTAAGCGCGCTGTCGTCATGGTGCAAAAGGAGGTTGCCGATCGCATTGCCGCAGTGCCGGGCAACAAGACCTATGGCGGCTATACGGCAAAGCTCGGCCTGTATGCGCAGGTGACGGGCCGCTTTGAGGTGCCGCCGCGCTGCTTTATGCCGGCGCCGCACGTGGACTCGGCCGTCGTGCGTATCGACCGTGTTGACGGTGTGGTGCCCGAAGGACTCGATCGCGAATTTGTGGCCCGCGTGATTGATGCTGCATTTGCCCAGCGTCGCAAGACCATCCGCAATTCCATGAGCGCCAACGGCTTTGCCAAAGACGTGCTCGATGCCGCCTTTGAGGCTTGCGGTATCGCACCCACCACGCGCGCCGAGACGCTTGACGTTGCCGACTTTGTCCGTCTGGCCCAGGAGCTAATCCATGATGCCTAATGCCGAACGTGTGACGTTTACCAAGAAAAAGAAGACGGTTGCTTGTCCCGTGCCCTTGGCACCGCTTGCCGACACGCATGCGCATCTACTTTCGTTCTGGGGCAAGGATGTGCCTGAGACGCTCGTGCGTGCCAAGGCGGCAGGCGTCGACCTGTTGGTGACGATGCTCGACCCCATCGCTGACAAACGCAGCGTGACGGACTATAGCGACTGGCTCGTGCGCGAAATTCTGCCGATGCAGGATATCCCGCAGATCAAGTATCTTGCCGGCGTGCATCCGTATGGCGCACCGGACTATACCGACGACGTTCACGCACAGGTCGTTGCCGCGCTCGATGATTCCTTATGCGCCGGTATTGGCGAAATCGGCCTGGACTACCACATGGACTATGACGACGATATCGCGCCGGCACCCCATAACGTGCAGATTGACTGCATGGCGCGTCAGCTCGAGCTTGCCGTGTGCCGTAACGTGCCGGTGGAGCTGCATCTGCGCCACGAGGACACGGACCATGAGCGCACCTCGCACGTTGATGCGTACAACGTGCTTCGTGAGGTGGGCGTGCCCCAGGCCGGTTGTGTACTGCACTGCTTTGGCGAGGACCGCGCCACGATGGAGCGCTTTGTGGAGCTGGGCTGCTATATCGCCTATGGTGGTGCGGCCACCTTTAAGCGCAACGACGACGTGCGCGAGGCATTTGCGGCAACCCCACTCGATCGAATTTTGTTCGAGACGGATTGCCCGTATATGGCTCCGGAGCCCATCCGCGGTCTTGAATGCGAGCCCGCAATGATCTCCATTACGGCAAACGCGCTGGTTAACGACCGTGTCGATCGCACTGGTGAGGACGCCGAAACAATCGCGCAAGCCGCTTGGGAGAATGCCTGCAAACTTTTTCAAAAATAGTTCTTGCGTTCGTGGTGGCGCTCCGTTATTCTAATTCCTGCACGCGGGCGTGGCGGAATTGGCAGACGCGTACGGTTCAGGTCCGTATGGGGGCAACCCCATGAAGGTTCAAGTCCTTTCGCCCGCACCATTGACTGAAAGAGCTCCCAGCAATGGGAGCTTTTTTGTTATGGGCCGTTTTGGCAGATTTGACATATCGATTTCGCGCGGTAGATGTCCCTGTGGTCAAAAAGTGGCAAATATGAGTACTGACATGAAAATAGAGACATTTCATGAAGCTATTTTTGCTCATTTTGCGCAACAGATGTACGCTAATTTGGCTCAACCTTGAGACAAAATGAAGTAATTTCGATAGACCTCGGGTTCAACGAGGCGATTTTGACCCAAATACGCTGTTACTAAACTGGTAACAGTACTCATATTTGGCCTTTTTTGACCACGGGTCCTCTTGTTGGTGTCACACAGCTGCTTCGTGCGGGTATCCTAATGCCAACGTGTGCCTATCAGAGGAGAGACCATGCTGTTGTCCGGTATCATCGCTGCCCTTACCAGCCTTTTGATTCCCATCATCATTCTGTTGCTGCTGCTTCCCAACGCCTGCTACGTCGTTGAACAGCAGCATGCCGTGATCATCGAGCGTCTGGGCAAGTTTAACCGCATCGTCAACGCGGGCTTCCACATGAAGGTGCCCGTGATCGACCGCAAGGCCGCCACGGTGAGTCTGCGAACCATGAAAAACGGTTTTGGCATCGACGTTAAGACCCAGGACAACGTGACCATCGGCCTTGAGGTCTCTGCTCAGTACCACGTGAGCTATGACATGGGCGCCGGCCCGGCAGATTCGGGCATCTACAAGAGCTACTATATGCTGCAGGAGCCCGTCGACCAGATGCGTGACTTCATCACCGACGCCCTGCGCTCTTCGATTCCCGTCTACACACTCGATGAGGTCTTTGCCAAGAAGGACGACATCGCCAAGGATGTCAACGCTACCGTTTCCGAGCAGATGGCCGCCTACGGCTTCACCCTCGTGTCGACGCTCATCACCAAAATCGCACTGCCGACCGAGGTTGAGAACTCCATGAACGACATCAACGCCGCCCAGCGCAAGCGCGCTGCGGCACAGGAGCTCGCTGAGGCAGACCGCATCAAGCGCGTCACCGAGGCGACCGCCGAGGCTGAGGCTATGGAAAAGGCGGGCGAGGGCATCGCCAACCAGCGCAAGGCCATCGCGCTGGGTATCAAAGATTCGCTCGAGATCATCCAGGAGACGGGTGTCGGCAATGACGAGGCCAACCAACTGTTCATGTTTACGCAGTGGTCCGAGATGATGACGGAGTTCGCTCGCACGGGTAAAACCTCGACGGTCGTGCTGCCGAGCGACTTTTCGCAGTCGGCCTCGATGTTCGAGCAGATGCTGGCCGCCGGCAAAGTTAAAAACGATTCGAAGGAGTAGACGCGCGTGAAATACACCGTCGTTTGCGTCGGTAAGCTCAAGGAGCGCTTTTGGAAGGACGCGTGCGCCGAGTACACCAAGCGCCTAGGTGCCTATGCCAAGGTGGATATTCGCGAGGTGGCCGATATCGACCCGGCTAAGGCGGGCGGCGTGGATGCCGCGCGCGACAAGGAGGGAGCGGCGATACTTGCAGCCCTGCCGCCTCGAGCGCATGTGATCCTGCTGGCCATTGAGGGCAAAGAGCGCTCGAGCGAGGAGCTTTCGGCGCGGCTCGATGATCTTATGCTGCGAGGCAATAGCGACATCGCCTTTGTGATTGGCGGATCGGACGGCGTGAGCGATGACGTGCGCGCACGAGCCGACGAGATGCTCAGCTTTGGACGTATTACCTTGCCGCATAACTTGGCGCGCGTGGTGCTGCTGGAGCAAATCTATCGCGCCTGCAAGATCAGCCGAGGCGAGCCGTATCACAAATAGGTCGGCAACACGAAACAATGGCGTGGGACAATACCTTTCGTTTTGAGGAATGTGTCTGGAAGGACTATGCGATATGAAGATTGGATTTGTCGGTTTTGGCAATATGGCGAGCGCTATGGCCGATGGCTGGATCGCTGCCGGTGTAGCTGCGAGCGACATGTGCGCCTGCGCGGGTCGCTACGACGCACTGGTTGAGCGCTGCGAGGCGCGCGGCATGGTCGCCTGCCACGATGCCGCCGAGGTTGTCGCCGCATCCGATATCGTGGTCGCTGCGGTCAAACCGTATATGATCGAGAAGATATTCGCCCCGCTCAAGGATGCTCTTGCCAAAAAGGTCGTTCTGTCGGTTGCCTGGACCTGGGACAGTGCCAAGTGGGAGCAGATCCTGCCGGGCGTCGCGCATATCTCGACGGTGCCCAACACGCCGGTTTCGGTGGGCGAGGGCGTCATCGCTTGCGAGAAGGCTTCCACGCTTAGTGATGAGCAGAGCGCAGAGGTGCTTGATCTGCTTGGCAAACTCGGTGCGGCGGTCGAGCTCGATACGAGCCTGCTGTTTGTGGGCGGCACGGTGGGTGGTTGCGCTCCGGCATTTGTCGCCATGGCAATCGAGGCCCTGGGCGATGCGGCGGTCAAGCACGGTATCCCGCGTGCCGATGCCTATCGCATTGTGAGCCAGATGGTGCTGGGTACGGCAAAGCTGCAGCTTGCAACTGGCCAGCATCCTGCGGCGATGAAGGATGCCGTATGCTCGCCCGGTGGTGCCACCATCAAGGGCGTCGTTGCGCTCGAGGACGCCGGCATGCGCAGCGCCCTGGTCAAGGCAATCGACGCAACTCTCCAGTAAAACCGACCAAAAAAAAGGACGGGTTTATTTTTGGCAGGTATTTTCTGCGGTTTTGTCCTTTTAGCGAAAAGCGCCCCGCAACTGGCTCAATTCCAGTTGCGGGGCGCTTGCGTTTGCCCAGATAAAACCGACCAAAATAAACCTGTCCCTTTTGGCAGGTTAGTCCCAGAAGCTGTCTTCCTCATCCTCGGACTTGGGTCCGCGGTCGACGTACATCTTATGGGTACGCTTCTCCATTACAAAGGCAAGAATCGCAAATAACAGGATGCCGCCGGCGAAAAGGATGGCAAAACCGGTGCGGGTGCCAAACAAAAAGGAAAAAACTGCGTCCATTGGGTGCCTTCTTGCGTAGTTGAGTTGGGTCGTAAACGCTCATAAGTATATACTTGCCCATACATGTACAAGGTTGCAACCTAAATGGAATGTATATCGCCGGAGGATCTAATGCTTGATATCAAGTTTGTTCGCGAGAACCCCGATGCCATCGATGTCGCCATGGCTAACCGCCAGACGTCTTGGGATCGCGAGAAGTTCTTTGAGCTCGACGACGAGCGTCGTGCCGTCATCACCGAGGTCGAGGAGCTCCAGGCTACGCGCAATGCCGAGTCCAAGAAGATCGGCGCCCTGATGAAGGAGGGCAAGAAGGACGAGGCCGAGGCCGCCAAGGAGGCCGTGCGCGCCGTCAACGAGAAGATTGACGGTCTGGCCGAGCGCCGTACTGCTCTCGAGCAGGAGCAGTACGACTTCATGGCTCACCTGCCCAACATTCCTTGCGAGGCCACGCCGTACGGCAAGGACGAGGACGAGAACATTGAGCGCCGTCGTTGGGGCACCCCGCGCGAGTTCGACTTCGACTTTAAGCCGCACTGGGATCTGGGCACCGATCTGGACATCCTCGACTTCGAGCGCGGCAACAAGCTCTCCGGCAGCCGCTTCACCGTTCTCGGTGGTGCCGGCGCCCGCCTGGAGCGCGCCCTCATCAACTTCTTCCTCGATACGCACCCCAGCCGTGGTTTTAAGGAGTGGTGGCCGCCCATCGTCGTCAAGCGTCAGACCATGTTTGGCACGGGTCAGCTGCCCAAGTTCGAGGACGACGCCTACCACGTCTCGGGCGACAACTTCCTGATCCCCACCGCCGAGGTCGTGCTCACCAACCTGCACGCCGGCGAGGTCCTCGACGCCGACACCCTGCCGCGCCGCTACACCGCCTTCACCCCCTGCTTCCGCGAGGAGGCCGGTTCCGCCGGTCGCGACACCCGCGGCATCATCCGTCAGCACGAATTCGACAAGGTCGAGATGGTCAAGTTCGCTAAGCCGGAGGAGTCCGACGAGGAGCTCGAGAGCATGACCGCCGAGGCCGAGTACCTGCTGCAGCAGCTGGGCCTTCCGTATCGCGTGATTAGCCTGTGCACCGGCGACTTGGGCTTCTCTGCCCGTCAGACCTACGACGTCGAGGTCTGGCTGCCGAGCTACAACGCCTACAAGGAGATCAGCTCCTGCTCCAACTGCGGTGACTTCCAGGCTCGCCGCGCCAACATCAAATATCGCGACCCCGAGAACTTCAAGGGTTCGCGTTACCTGCACACCCTCAACGGTTCCGGCCTGCCGGCCGGCCGCACCATGGCCGCCATTCTGGAGAACTACCAGAACGCCGACGGTACCATCACGATCCCCGAGGTTCTGCGTCCTTACATGGGCGGTCTCGAGAAGATCGAGCCGGTCGCGTAACTTGGCTGCATAGGGGATATGCAAGGGCGCTCCTTCGGGGGCGCCCTATTTCGTGCGCAGGTCCATACCATGCCGTACGGACAGCTCAATAGAAAACACACGAACAACTGTTCTGTATACAGCCATCTACCTGCTATGCTTTTGCTAAATAAGAGCGAGAGAAAGGGGACGCGATGGAGCTGTTTGATGATCGGGTGGTTTTGTTTGAGAGCGACGAGGGCGGGGAGTACCTGCTTGTAACGTCTGAGCCGTCTGGCATGGGTGGCCTGGTGGTTCGACAGACGAGCGAGGGACCGTTGACGCAATGGTGCTACGAGGAGTCGCCGCATGTGGTCGAGACGTTTGTGGCGCACGAGGGGCTTGTGGCGCTGGAGCACTTCTATGGAGTTGGGACTTCCAACCAGGTCGCGCGCATGCTGAGCATCTCGTTTGCCGATTATGATTGTGCCCAGCGGGTGAGATCGCTCCTGAGGGAACTTGATGCCAAGTTCGACGTGATCGAAAAGCCAATCGATCGTACGGGGAACAGCGGCATATGCGGAGCAGTATGACAAAACTGCGTTCCACAAAAAAGTTTGAGATTGTGCTTGACTCCAATAAGCTAAAGTGGTTTTATATGTCTTGCGCTGCGGCGTTACCTCAGCTGGATAGAGGGTCTGACTACGAATCAGAACGTCATAGGTTCGAATCCTATACGCCGCACCAACTGAGTTTTAAGCCTCCGGAAACGGGGGCTTTTCCTTTACGGGGGCTTTTCCTTTACGGGGGCA
>CAJMBB010000003.1 GCA_905211615.1 uncultured Collinsella sp.
GTATCCTTGTCAAAGCCTTGCGCAGCCTGGAGCATCACGGGCAGGCTCTCGCGCAGATTCCCAGCGATATCCGCAAACCGCTCAGCACCCGTTGCCTCAAACACGGAGAACAACGCATCTACAAAACGCTCGCGCTCGCCAGGCGACACTGCAAGCAGCATCTCGCGAATGGAGCCATCAACATATCGAGCACCGGCGGACAGGCGCTCACAGTACACGAAGTCGCGACCATCAACCACCCAGCTAAAGGGATTGTGCTGCAGCAGGCTGAACTCGGTGCTCTCAACGATGGCATAGTCCTCCTGTGTCTCGAACATCATGCCAAAGATCGACGACCGAGGTAGCGTCTTGTCGATTCGACCGGAAAGATCGGCAAAGGCGTCGCCGTTCAGAAACTCCTCGACGAAGCCCGGGCCATCATGGGAATACGCCCGTTCGATTCGCTCACGGGCGACATCGGAGCACATCGCCGCACCGTACACCGCAAGGTTTCCACCCTTGGAATGACCTCCGCACAAAAGCGGCCCGTCAATCGCATCCGCCGCCTCGTCCACATAACGTGCCGCGGATTCCTGGGCCGGCACAGGACACCGGAACGCCATGTTAAAGTCCTCTTTCCAGCCCACAATCGTGCTGTCGGTCCCCCGGAAGGAAAGATAGCTAAACCCTGCCGGAAACCGAAACGCCATGGCTGCAAACTGCTCCGTCGCCACCACATCGCTCACGGCACGATAGCCGCAAACGTGCACGCCACGGTAGCGAGGACTTGCTGCCACGGCCTCCAACAAGGCCCTGCTCCCCTCCGGGTCCCACAAGTCGTCAATCATGTCCCGGTAGCACTCGGCACGCAGCAGCTCGCGTACGTCTAGGCCCTGCCAGTTCGTCAGCTCCGCCATATCACCTGGCAAACGCAAATAGGACAACCACGCAAAGACCAGGCTATCCACCGCGCAGAACGGCCGCTCCTCAAACGGATCAAACGCCGTCTGGGCATAGGTCAAAAAATTAGGCGAATCCGACATGGCCCTCCCATCAACTATGGTGCATTGGGGTCAGGTTACTTTGCACCAAAAAGGCGCCCGGGCCGTGTGGACCCGGACGCCTTCATTGTAGCTTTTCGCTCTAGCGAGCTTGATTTAGCAGGAGAAATCAACGCTGTCGATGATGTCCTTGAGGGCCTTGGCGGAGACGGTGAGCTCATGCTGCTCGTCATCGTTCAGCGGCACGGGGACGCGGCAGACAACGCCGTCGCGGCCAACGACGGTCGGCATGGAGATGGCAAGATCGGACAGGCCATACTCGCCCACCATGAGCGAGGAGACAGGCAGAACGGTCTGCTCATCGCGCATGACGGCGGTGCAGATGCGCTTGACGGCCATGGCGACGCCATAGTAGGTGGCGTGCTTTTTCTCGATGATGGTGTAGGCGGAGTTCTTGACGTCCTCGGCAATGCGCTTCTCGGCAGCCTCATGCTTCAGGTGGCCGTGAAGCTCACAGAAGGTGTTCAGCGGAACGCCGGCAACCTGAGCGCTGGACCAAGCGACAAACTCGGAGTCGCCGTGCTCGCCCATGACATAGGCCTGGACATCGCGCGGGTCAACCTCGACGTGGGCACCAAGCATCTGCTGCAGGCGGCCGGTGTCGAGCACGGTGCCGGAACCGATGACGTGGCCCTCGGGCAGGCCGGACATCTTGATGGCGGCGTAGGTCAGAACATCGACCGGGTTGGAGACGATGAGCAGAATGCCATCGAAGCCGGACTTCTTAATCTCGGGGATAATGGACTTAAAGATGCTGACGTTCTTGTTGACCAGGTCCAGGCGGGTCTCACCGGGCTTCTGGGCAGCGCCAGCGGTGACGACGATCATGGCGGCGTCGGCGACATCGGAATAATCGCCGGCGTAGATCTTCATCGGCTCGGCAAACGTCATGCCGTGCGCGATATCCAGGGCCTCACCCTCGGCGCGGTTCTTGTCCACGTCGATGAGGACCATCTCGGAGAACAGACCGCTCTGCATCAGCGCGAACGCCGAAGACGAACCGACGAAACCGCAGCCGACAATAGCGACCTTCTTCTCGTTAACCATTAGAAACTCCCATCTCACTCCACAAACAAGCCGCCCGGGAACGACCCGAGCGGCTTGTCGTAATCCCAATACATCCAATCGGGACTTTGATTATGCTCCTATTCGCAGCCAAAAATCGACCGTTTACCGAAATTGTTTGCAGGATTCGTAAAATAACTGCACGAAATCGGTTGCGAGCTATTGACGAGCCGAGATAACTTTCTAATACAGGCCCGCCTCACGAATGGCCTCGACAGCCAAAGCGATCTGGTCGGGCGGCAGGACCAGCGCCATGCGCACGTGCCCCTCGCCCGAAGGACCAAAGCTCGCGCCCGGCGTCACCACAACGCCGGCCTTCTCCATAAGCTCCTCGCAAAACGCCATGGAATCGGTGCGACCACCGGGGAGCTTGGCCCACACAAACATAGAGCCATGCGCGTTGGGTCGCTCCCAGCCCAGGCCCTCAAGACCGTCGCACAGGGCATCGCGGCGCTCCTGGTACTTCAGACGCTGCGCCTCGACCTCATCGCGCGGACCGTTCAGGCAGGCGATGGCGGCCTTCTGAATCGGGAAGAACATACCAAAGTCAATCTGGCTGCGCAGCTTGGCAAAGGCCGAGACCACGTCCTCGCGACCGACCAAAAAGCCAATGCGGGCACCGGTGACGTTAAACGACTTGGAAAGCGAGAAGAACTCCACGCCCACCTCGAGCGCACCGGGATACTGCAAAAAGCTTCCGCCCGGCTCGCCGTCGAACACGATGTCGGAGTATGCGTTGTCGTGAACAATCAGCAGGTCGTGCTCGCGGGCGAAAGCGATGATCTCCTCGTAGACCCCGGGCGTACCCACCGAGCCCACCGGGTTGGCGGGCAGCGACACGATCATGTACTTGGCGCGATCGGCCACCTCGGGATCGATGCCCGCCACATAGGGCAGGTAATTGTGCTCGGCAACCAGCGGATAGTACTCGAGCTTGGCATCGGCGATCTTGGCACCCGCCTCAAAGACCGGGTAGCACGGATCGGGAACCAAAATAGTGTCACCCGGATCGAGCAGGGCCAGGCCCAAATGGCCCACGCCCTCCTGCGTGCCGTTGCACGACTGCACCATGGACGGCGTAATGCCGGAGACACCAAAGCGACGCTCATAGTAATCGCACACGGCTTGCTTGAGTTCGGGCAGGTCGCGCAGGGCATACTTCCACATCTCGGGATCTTGGGCTGCCTGCGTGAGCGCCTCGACCACGTGGTCGTACGGCTTAAAGTCGGGCGTGCCCACGCTCATGTTGTAAATGGTCTTGCCCTGAGCCTTCAGCGCGAGCAGTTTGTTGTTGAGCGAGGCGAAGACCTCCGCGCCAAAGCGGTCGAGACGCTGCGATGCCTGCATGGTGCCACCTTTCGATATGAAAAACGCGGCGCTCCGACAAGAGCGCCGCGCGATACGGGCCATCAGATTGCAAAAGTGTAACGCTTGCAACCCCCGTATTGGTTCAATTTAGCCAACCTTAGTCAATCGGATTGAGCGCGTCGATCTGCGCAAGCCACAAACGTGAGCTGGCGTCACTCGGCATACGCCAATCGCCGCGCGGGCTGAGCGTCACCGAGCCCACCTTGGGACCATCGGGCAGGCAGCTGCGCTTAAACTGTTGGGCAAAGAAGCGACGATAGAACGTACGTAGCCACGTGTGGACGGTCTTGGCGTCGTAGACGCCCTCGAAGCTCTTGAGCGCCATGCGGTAGATCTTGCCCGGCTCAAAGCCAAAACGCAGCAGGTAGTAGAGGAAGTAGTCGTGCAACTCGTACGGGCCCACCAAATCCTCGGTCTTCTGCGCAATCTCGCCGTCGCCCGTGGGCGGCAGAAGCTCGGGAGATACCGGCGTATCGAGGATGTCGAGCAAGACATCGGCGGCATAGCGCACCAGATGACGCACGAGCGTCTTGGGCACGCTCGCGTTGACGGCGTACATGCTCATGTGGTCACCGTTATAGGTAGCCCAGCCGAGCGCCAGCTCCGACAGGTCGCCCGTGCCGATGACAAAACCGCCAGCCTGGTTGGCCAAGTCCATCAAAATCTGCGTGCGTGCGCGGGCTTGGCTGTTCTCGTAGGTCACGTCCTGAACTGCCGGGTCGTGCTCAATGTCCTTGAAGTGCTGCTCCACAGCCGCGTGGATCGAAACCTCGCGGAAGCTCACACCCAGGTCGCGGGCAAGCGACTCGGCATTGGACTTGGTGCGATGCGTCGTGCCAAAGCCAGGCATGGACACGGCTGTGATACCGGTGCGCGGCAGCCCCAGCGCATCGAAGGCACGCACGGTCACAAGCAGTGCCAGCGTGGAGTCCAAGCCACCCGAAAGGCCGATGACCGCAGCCTTGGTACCTGTGTGGGCAAGGCGGGTCTTGAGGCCCGCAGTCTGCAGATTGAGGATGGTCTCGCAACGCTCGGCCAGGTCGCCATGGTCGGCCGGCACAAAGGGCGCGCGGGGGAAGACGCGGTCGATGTCGAACGCATCGCGCAGGACAGGCTCTTCGGCCAGCACGCCCTCAAACGAAAATTCAACGGTCGTGGCCTCCGGCGCATCGTCGGTACGCGTCCACGTCGTCGAGCGACGGCGCTCGGCAACCAGACGGTCGAGGTCAACATCGGCGATGGCCATATCGCAGGTAAGCAGTTTGGTCGCGGCGAGCTTGGAGCCGTTTTCGTAGACGAGGTTCTCCCCCGCAAAGACCATGTCGGTCGTGGACTCGCCCTCGCTCGCATCTGCATAGGCATAGGCGCAGTACAGGCGCGCACTCTGATTGGAGATGAGGCTGCGGCGATAGTCTGCCTTGCCGATAATCTCGTCCGAGGCCGACGGGTTGAGAATCACCGTCGCACCGGCAAGCGCCATCTCGGTCGAAGGGGGCGCCGGCACCCACAGATCCTCGCAGACCTCAACGCCCAGCACCAGGTCTTCAGCACCCTCATCACAGCAACGGTAGACAAGCCCCGAACCCAGCGGAACCGGACCCTGACCGGCAAACTCGACCCACACAGGATCTGCGGGCGCCGGAGCAAACCAGCGGCGCTCGTAGAACTCGCCATAGTTGGGCAGATACTTCTTGGCCGTAAGACCCAAAAGCTCGCCCGCGCAGCACACGGCGGCGCAGTTGTAGATATTCTCGGCAACTGCAACGGGAAGACCGATGGTAAAGACAATCGGCAGCTCACGAGTCTCATCGAGGATATGCACCAGAGCAGCCTCGCAGGCATGCAGCAGCGTGCGGTTATGGAACAGGTCGGCCGCGGTATAGCCGCACAAGTTGAGCTCGGGCAACACCAGCGCGCGAACGCCGCGCTCGGCAGCCTCGTGAACAGCTGCCAGCGCAACCTCGGCATTGCCCTCGACATCGGCCACGCGAATCCGCGGCGAAGCCGCCGCCACACGCAAAAAGCCATCAGACTGAGAAAGGTGAAGATTCATAAGAATGCTCCCGTGCGTAGACGCCATTCAACACAATTAGCAAGCCCTATTGTAGTTCAACCGCCGGGCGCAACCGCATCCCACCAACTTGGTGAGCTATTGATGAGTTGATGGTATCTGTTAAATGTCACGTACGATTCACATCTGGTGGGTACCCTGATGGCTACACGAAACGAAGCAGATTTACACCGGGAGGACCCCGTATGACAACCAAGTACACCGACGCACCGCGCACGCGCGTCATGACGCCGGCATCGCTCAACAACGGCGTGCACGAGAACCATTCCATCGGACAGACCATGGCCATCGCGCCCAAAAAGGGCCTGTTCGACGACATTTCCATTCCCCAGATCATCGCCGGCGCCGCAGCTGCCGCCACGAGCGTCGCGCTTGCCTCCAAGATTGGTATCGCTGGTTCAGTAATTGGTGCCGCCGTGAGCTCGGTTATCACCGTTGTGTCCTCGCAGGTCTACCGCCACTTTATCTCTGCCAGCGCCGAAGCCCTCAAAGGTACGCACGCCGCCGTCGACTACCCCGCCGGCGCCTATGAGCCCGTTGAGTTTAATGCCGAGGAGCACCTGGGCGGCGCCGCGACTACGCAGGAGATGCGCCAGATTGCGGGGCGCGCGACCACGGCGCGCGTTGCTCCCGACAGCCTGCGCGCCAAGGCGGCGGCAGAGCGCAGTCAGACGCAAAAGAAGGTCATCGTCTTCTCGATCGCCATCGCCATTGTCGCGGTCATCGCCTGCGCCGGCGCCATCCTTATCACCACCGCCGGTGAGGGTCTGGGTGAGCGCCCCGAGCCAATCCTTTCGTCGCATACGACCGAGCACGACGCGGATAGCTCAGGTCAATCGCAAAGCCAGCAGGACGACCCGCAGGGTACCTCCGCATCCACTGACTCGTCATCGAACACCCCCAATCAATCGCAGGACGTCGATTCCTCTGCGAACAACAGCGACACGCAATCCGGCACGACCGACTCAAGCCAAACGACCGACGGCTCTCAACCGAGCACGGGCGACCAGACGAGCGGCAATACATCGGGCACGGGATCTACCGACAACAGCAGCACTAATAGCTCGGGCGGAACCGCGTCCGGCACGGCATCTGACAGCTCGAGCCAAGGCACGGCATCGGGCAACTAAGCACGTTTGCCTCTCATAGATAATCGACCTATATAACGGGCGCGAACCGGCAACGGTCGCGCCCGTTTGCCTTGGGCGCCGAGGTGGCACGCCCCGTGCGATGGTAAGATGCTTTGGTGTGTAAAGAGGAGATTTGCCATGAGCAAGACAATAGTTAGGCCCACGCTATCGCTGGGCAACCACATCTATCTGTATCGCCTGCTGCGCGACGCAATCGGATGCGGCAAGCAAACGTTTATGACGCAGGTCGAGGAGGCACTCGCCGCTGGTGACATGGCCGCTCATGACCTGGGCTTCGAGTCCACGCGCGAGCTGCTCGAGGAGCTCGACGACTGCATTAAGCTGACCGTCTTTAAGGGCGGTCGCCTGTATGCCACGGTCATCGCCAACGAGGCCTGGGATGCCGCCCTTGCCAAGGGCGAGGACAAGCCCAAGGCAGCCAAGGGAGCCAAGCAGTCCTACAAAAAGAAAAAACGCGGCGAGAAGGACCTCAAGGCCGTGCGTCCCAAGCACGTTAAGCGTCCCGAGCCCGAGCCCGTGGCCGAAGTCGCTCCGGAGCCCGAGCCCGAGCCCGAGATCGAAGCCGCTATTGAGGTAACAGCAGAAGCCGAAACCGAAATCACTGCCACGACCGATCCCGAAGTCATATCCGAGCAGGAAGCCACTGCGGAACTCAACGAGGCTCCCAAGTCGACAACCGAAGAAGCCACTGTCCAGCCCGAGACGCCTGCGTTCCAAAACAGCGATGTCTTTGGCGACGAGGCCGAGGACGATCGACCCAACGATCAAGACACCACCGAGTCGACACCGGAGCCCGAGACGCCGCAGCCCGCCATCTCGCTCACGGTCGTCTATGACCCCGAGAACGCCAACGCCGGCATCACCACCATGGCCTCCACGCCCATCGAGGCAAAGTCGAGCGTCGAGAACGAGAACGCGACGCAGGTTGAGGTTGAAACCTCAGCTGCAGACGCGCCCATCACCGTGGAGCCCGCAGATTCCACGATCAAGCCGGAAACGACGCCGGAGCCCACACCCGTCATCGAGAACGTGCCCGCCGCTGCTTTCGACCAAATTCCCGCACCGGCACCCGCAGCGGCCCCAACCCCCGCACCCGTAGCGCCCGCCATCCACGAGGACTTCCCCGTCGATTTCGCAACCGAGGTCTTCTGCCCCGGTCCGCTTCTGCACCAGTTGTCGACCTATCTCCCCTACGGCGCCGACACCCTCGGCATTGTCGGCGAGTACTACTGGATCGCCCGCGAGCGCGGTACCATCGAGGCCGCGCGAAACCGCGCAATCTTCCCCCTGCGCTACACGCAGGCCGGCGAGCGCCACGAGGTTGCCGTGCGCATCCGCCGCAACACCACCGGCGGTCTCGGAGCCGCCTGGGCCATCGACAAAGTCGAAGAACCCGAGCAGTAACGACAAACGGCTCAAATCCAAATCAGGATTTGAGCCGTTTTTATTTGTTGATGTTCCGTGACCCACAGCGAGCGGGCCGCAAGTGCCCCAGGTTGCCGTGAAAGAGGAGCGGCGCGTACTTCGGTACGCGAGCGACGGTTTGAACGGCAAGATGGGGTGTTTGCGGCCCGCGCAGCGTCGAGCAGTTACGCGGTTCGGAAAACCGCGTAACGATCTAGTCGCGCGTCAGCTTGCGGTGGATACGATGCGGCTGGGCCGCGTCCTCGCCCAGGCGCTCGATGCGGTTGGCCTGATAGGCCTCAAAGTTGCCCTCGAACCAATACCAGTTGCCCGGATTCTCGTCGGTGCCCTCCCACGCCAGAATGTGCGTGGCGACGCGGTCCAGGAACATACGGTCGTGGCTAATGACCACAGAGCAGCCCGGAAACTCGAGCAGCGCCGCTTCGAGCGAGGACAGCGTCTCGACGTCGAGGTCGTTCGTGGGCTCGTCGAGAAGCAGCAGGTTGCCGCCCTGCTTGAGCGTAAGCGCCAGGTTCAGACGGTTGCGCTCGCCACCGGAAAGTACGCCGGCGCGCTTCTGCTGGTCCTGGCCCTTAAAGCCAAAGCTCGCCACATAAGCGCGGCTCGGAACCTCGGTCTCGCCGACCATCATGTGGTCCAGGCCATCCGAGACGACCTCCCATAGGTTCTTGTCGGGGTCGATGCCGGAACGGTTCTGATCGACATAGGAGATCTTGACGGTCTCGCCCACCTCGAGCTCGCCCGAAGTCAGCGGCTCCAGACCCACAATCGTCTTGAACAGCGTGGTCTTACCGACACCGTTGGGGCCGATAACGCCCACGATGCCGTTGCGCGGCAGAGTGAACGAAAGGTCATCGATGAGCACGCGGCCATCGAACTCCTTGTGCAGGTGATGGGCCTCGAGCACCTTGTTGCCCAGACGCGGTCCAACGGGAATGCGGATGTCGGTCCAGTCGAGCTTCTGGCTTGCGCGGGCCTCGGCCTCCATCTCCTCGTAGCGAGCCAGACGGGCCTTGTTCTTGGCCTGACGGGCCTTGGGCGAGCTGCGCACCCACTCGAGCTCGGCCTCCATGCGCTTGGCGAGCTTAGCATCACGGTTTCCCTGCGCCTCGATACGCGCGGCCTTGGTCTCCAGATATGTAGAGTAGTTGCCCTTGTAGGGATAGAGGTGGCCGCGGTCGACCTCGCAGATCCACTCGGCAACGTTATCCAGGAAGTAGCGATCGTGCGTGACGGCCAGAACGGCGCCCTGATAGTTGTGCAGGAAGTGCTCGAGCCACAGGATCGACTCGGCGTCCAGGTGGTTCGTGGGCTCGTCGAGCAACAGCAGGTCGGGAGCCTCGAGCAGCAGCTTGCACAGGGCCACGCGACGGCGCTCGCCGCCGGAAAGCACGTTGACCGGCATGTCGGAATCGGGCAGCTGCAGGGCGTCCATGGCCTGGCCGAGCTTGGAATCGATATCCCAGCCATCGGCGGCGTCGATCTCGTCCTGGAGCTTGCCCATCTCGGCCATGAGGGCGTCCATGTCGCAATCCGGGTCGCACATCTCCTCGCCGATCTTATTGAAGCGATCGACCTTGGCGATCATGTCGCCAAATGCCATGCGCACGTTCTCGATGACGGTCTTGTCGTCGTCGAGTGGCGGCTCCTGCTGCAGGATACCCACGGTGTAGCCGGGGGTGAGCCTGGCATCGCCGTTGGAGACCTCCTCGATGCCGGCCATGATCTTGAGCAGGGTCGACTTGCCCATACCGTTGGGGCCCACGACGCCGATCTTGGCACCGGGGTAGAAGCTCAAGGTCACGTCGTCAAGGATTACCTTGTCGCCATGGGCCTTGCGAGCCTGATACATCTGGTAGATAAACTCCGCCATATGCCTGTTCTATCCTTTCTACCTGCTGTTTCCCTATTCTTGATTCGCTTTAGTGGAAACGAAATAAGGAAATCAGCTCTGAAACGTAACGAAAAAGGAGCATGGTTGCCCACACCCCCTAATACTACCTGGGAAAAGTCCCCCGGAACATACTATGAACTGCGTACGCTAGTTTTCCGCAACCTTAGCGAACGGCCCGCTGCGATTTGCGCCACAGCAGATACGAGTAGACGTAGACGGCTCCGACCGAACCAAACGCCAGAACCGCAATCACCGCGGCGACGACTTCACTCGAAAGCACGCTGCCTGCCACGCCCATCACAATCAGGCCAATACCCAGCACCATAAAGCAGGCGCCGCCAAAACGCTGCGTACGGCGCCAGTTCTCGGGATCGGCAAGCGCCCAAGGTGTCTTGATACCGAGCGTATAGTTCTGCTTCACACGCGGCAAGTAGTTGCCTACGCCGATGAACAGCAAACCGACAACACCGGAAATCAGCACGTTAACCGAACCGACCGCCGGCACCACGCCCCAGACCGTAAGCTCTCCCAGCCAGCTTATGGCGCACATGAACAAGGTGAAGGCGATTACGAAGCCCTGGTAGAACTTGCCCGAGGTTCGATATGCCTCACCTTTGGGGTCGATGCGCGGCACCACGCAGAACATTGCGAGAAGCGCCAGAGGCAGCACGCCGAGCGCGGAGGCCATCCAGCTAGGACCCCAACCGTCGACGGCGCCGTTCGCGCCCCAGTGCGTGGGAATCTGCGCAGGCAAGCTCGGCATCACCATGAGGTGCGCTACGACATTGGCGACGCACAGAGCGACCAGCGCAATCCACACGCGCGACGATACCCCCGTGGGGTGAATGCCCTTGTTTTCGTTATTCATCCTTATCACCTTCCGTGTTTGTAAAGCCCATAAACCAACCGATCAAGTCCTGCATGACGGTGGTGTTTAAGCTGTAAACGATGTTTTGGCCATGGCGCTCGTCGGTCACCAACCCGGCGTTTTTGAGCGTCGCCAAGTGATGGCTCAGCGACGGCTTACTGATATCGAAATGCTCGGCAAGCTCCCCCGCCGTGCAATTGCCCTCGCGCAGCAACTCCAAAATGCGCCGTCGCGTTGGATCGGCAAGCGCCTTAAAACCCTCTCCCGGCATAAGACCTCCTCTCATCATCTCTCATGACGTGCACACTATACTTGATATTTAGATGTTTGTCTAACTATCTAATCGAAATGCTTCAAACCACATCAAAGTAAGCGCCATCGCAACCTATGGGCGATTACCTATAATGGCGATAGCTAAAATACGATTCGCTTCCCCATCGGAGGATATCCATGACCGAAACCATAGCCGCTTCACCCATCGAGACGCGCGACACCAAGCTCGAGATCATCATGGGCCGCGAGGCACTCGACAAGCTCGCTGACGCCACGGTGCTGGTACTCGGCTGCGGAGGCGTGGGCTCCAACTGCTGCGAGGCACTCGCCCGCGGCGGCATCGGACATTTCGTCATTCTGGATAAGGACGTCATCGCGCCCAGCAATATCAACCGTCAGGCCATCGCATTTCACAGCACCATCGGAAAGCGCAAGGTTGACGTGATGGAAGCCATGATTCGCGATATCAATCCCGCCGCCACCGTTATCAAGCGAACTGAATACCTGTTGAGCGATAACATCGACGAGTTCTTTGCGAGCGTTTTTGAGCAGACGGGTGGCAAGCTCGATTACGTCATCGACGCCATCGACACCATCTCGGCCAAGCTCACCATTGCCAAATATGCTCAGGACCACGACATCCGTTTGGTTAGCTCCATGGGCGGGGCCAACAAACTCCATCCCGAGTGCCTCCGATTTGCCGACATTTTCGATACGGTACGTGACCCCATGAGCCGCATCATGCGCAAAGAATGTAAGAAGCGCGGAATCAAGAGCCTACATGTACTGTTTAGCTGCGAGGAATCGGTTAAGACACAGCCCCGCGACCCTTCCAACATCCACGAGCGCACCGAGCTGGGAACCGCCAGCTTTATGCCGCCCATCATGGGCCAGATGATCGCCGGCGAGGTTATCCGCCAGATCAGTGGGCGCGGCACCGAGCACGTGCGCGCCGATGGCCAGCGCCTGGACTAGCAGGATGTCCTGCGATGGAACCGCAATTCTTTGACACGCATTGTCATCTTGATTTGATGCTCGGCCCCGATACTGCAGCCAGCGAGTCGGCGGCGTTGGGTCTGGGGCTCTTTGACTGCGGGGTCGACCCACGCGACTTTTCGGCCGCAAACGAGCGCGCCCGTCGCCAACCAAGCATCATCGCCGGCGTTGGGCTTCACCCCTGGTGGCTCGCCGACGGCCGCTGCGGTCCCGCCGAAGTCAACCTGCTTTGCGAGTTTGCTGCCCAAGAGCGCTACATCGGCGAGGTGGGACTCGACTTTTCCGCATGCTTTGCAGGAAGCGAGCCGCTACAAATACAGGCGCTTGACCGGCTCTGCGATGCGCTCGTGCAGCATCCTCTTGTCGGGCGTGTGATATCAATTCACGCCGTTCGTTCGGCAGGAGCCGTACTGGACGTCCTCGAATCGCATGGACTACTCATCCCAAACTCCGACTCCCCCGCTATCATCTTCCACTGGTTTAGCGGCACTTCGGACGAACTCGCCCGCGCGCGTAATGCGGGCTGTAATTTTTCCGTCAACGAACGCATGCTTGCGTCTAAACGTGGACGCGAATATGCCCGACAGATTCCACTCGACCGTCTACTGCTCGAGACCGATGCGCCGGCCGAGCCAAACACAGAAACAAGCGCACAGTCGCTCATCAGATCGCTCACAAGAGCCTCAGGACGCATCGCCTCGCTCAAAAACTGCGACGCTAAGCACATTGAGTCGGCAGTTTTAGCAAATGCGCGCTCTGTATTTGACCTTCGCTAACCCCTGTGGGCAAAAAATGCCAAGGGACATGCGAATCGCACAACGCAGTCCCTATTGGCAGGCAGTACAATTCGGCAGCATTACACCAATTCGTGCATGAGATCACGGTTGCGTGCATACAATTCGTCAAAGATATGACGACGCGACGCATATAACTCGTGGGCAGCCATATCGGGCACGATTGTTTGCGCAACGCCAAGGACTTGAGCGAGCTCATCCCATGATGCATAGGCGCCTCCTGCGAGAGCTGCCATGATGGCATCGCCGAAGCATGCGCCCATCGTAACCTTGGCAACCGAGACCTCGCGCCCGCATACGTCGGCGATAGCCTGCATCCAAACTGGATTCTTGGTTCCACCTCCGACAAGCATAATGCGCCCAATTGGCAGTCCATGCTCTCGCTCGATAATGTCGACATGGGATGCAACGGTATACGCGATGCCTTCCAAGGCGGCGCGAACCATATGGGCTCGCGTATGCCTTCCGGTCAAGCCAAAGAAGACGCCACGCGCCTCGGGATCGTTGAGCGGAGTACGCTCCCCCGCAAAGTACGGCAGGCACAGGAGCCCATCGGCACCCGGCGCCACGTCGGCGGCATCATGCGCCATAACCGAATATGCATCGGGGCCACCGTGGCCCTCGGCCTCTACGGCGTCGCGATACAGCTCTTGGCGCAGCCACGATGTGAGCGCACCCGCCGTATTGGTCCCCGCGCAGATCCCGTAAGTTCCGGGAATGATAAACGTCCCTGGCCACAGACAGGCATCATCGATCATATGATCAGCTAGGTAGATGAAATACGCCGTACTCCCCAACTGAACCATCATATCGCCGGGACGGAATACACCCGTCGAAATGGCCTCGGCACCAGAGTCGCCCGTTCCCACCAAGACAGGTGTCCCTGCCGCGAGCCCCGTCGCCTCAGCCGCACGCTGCGTAATCACCCCGGCAATATCGGTAGCCGACATTACCTCCGCCATCTGGTCAGGCCGGCAGAAACGAGCACATTCCCGAGCATCAACCTTCCAAGTGTAGCGATCGTATAGGGGAAGAAAATCCTCCGCCAAATAACGGTCCACCGTAAAACGCCCCGTCAACTTTGCGCACAGAAACGATGACGCCGTCAGGAACTTCGCAGCACGTTCGTGCACCTCGGGCATACTCTCCTTAAACCACAAGATCTTTGGAGCAATATCTGACGAACAGGGATCGTGCCCGAAAAGCTCGCGTGCGCGATCTGACCCATATTCGGAAAGAAGCTCGTCAATCTGCGGCTTCGAACGTGCATCGACTCCGTACAAAATCGCGGGCACCAGCGCGTTGCACTCGGTATCGACCGGCACGCAGTCGCAACCCAATGCGGAAAGGCCGACGCATCCGATCTGCGCCGCGTTAACCCCCGATCGCACCACCAGCTCGCGCGACAAGCGGCAAAAATCGCCCCACCAAACTGCCTCCGCATCATGCTGGTACCATCCATCACGTGGGTTATCCGTCTCGTGTCCACAAGTGGCCTGGCAAACGATGTTGCATCGATCATCGATTAAAACGCCTTTAGAGGCGCTTGTCCCAATATCAATACCCAGATAAAACGCCATAGGTGCCTACTCCCCTCGCGCCGTACGAGCGGCAGCCATAAAACGAACTACCCGCTCAACATCAACCGGGGCATCCAGCTTTCCGTCGCGCTTTAAGCACGTGCCGACAAACGCGCCATCGTAGTGAGCAAATACGTCAGCCACGGTATTTTCGCGACAACCGGTGCCACATACCACAGGCACTTCGCCAACACGCTCGCGGACCTCATCGGCAAGCTCGCCCGAAGCGCCACGACCGGCAGCCGAACCGCCGATGACCATCGCATCCGGTAGGCAATTAAAGAGAAGTGAATCGGCAATGTCCGCAGTCGTGCGGTCGTTGAGATAAACCTCCCCCTCGCTCGTGATGAAGTGAAAAAGCTTGAGGTCGTCCAAGCGCAGCGCCGCCTTGCGACGCATGGTGTGCGCGAAATCTCGGTTAATCAGCCCGAGATCACCGGCCCAGGCACCGCAAAAATTGCAGCGCGTGAACTGCGCATCGACGGCAGCGCACAGCTCGATTGTGGCATCACCATCGTAAATAGCCTCAGCTCCCCAAGGGGTCGACAAATCATGGGACAGAGCCCCGATTACATAGCCCATCGATGCAAGGGTTGAGGGAGAAACGTGCTGCTCATAGGGCATCGAGAGCTCATTGGTAATCAAAATGCCATCGACACCGCCCTGCTGCAACGCTTCGAGATCGCGCTTGGCGGCTTCCACGACCTGCGATACGATTCCACCCGGATAAAACAGTGGATCGCCCGGCAGAGGACGCAGGTGCAGCATTCCGATAACCGGCTTTTCGGTCTTGAACACCGAAGTTAGAAACGACATAACGTGCTCCTTCATAGGGCTATTGCAGGGACGTTACTCCCCCAACACCTCGACGTACACTTTTCGCTTCTGCGGACCGTCAAACTCCGCAAGATAGATGTTCTGGGCACCTCCGCACACGATATGGCCATCTTGGACGGGAAAGAAGCAGCTGTTTCCACAAATCATGCTCTTGATATGCCCACAGGAGTTGTTGCCGGTGGCTCCATAGCTCGGCAGGAAGTGTGCATGCGCATAGGGGGCATCGAGTGGGGCGATGCGATCAAGCGTCTCCATAAGATCCGTCTCCACGCAGGGCAGCCCCTCGTTTACCACGATTCCGCAGGTCGTATGCGACAAAATAATCGCTGCCAAGCCATTCGTCACCGAGCTGCGTTCGACGGCGGCGTGCACGTCTTCGGTAATATCGATGAACTGGTCCGGAGCAGTCGAGAGATAGCTCAATGTCTCGAGCGTCACCATGTTCACTCATCCCCTTCAAGAAAACGCAGGGCATTACCCCAGTAGAGCCTTTCTCGCGCATCATCGCGCATGGACACGGTATCGAGAGCCCGCTTGAGTTTGAACGCACGGAAGCGCGGCGTATTGCTGGCAAACATCACTTGATGCGATAGCGCACGCTCATACCACAGCGGCCCCATATCGACCGTGAAAAGACGCTGCATCATCTCCTCGGGCGAATCGATGTAAGTGATAGAGGTGTCCGTGTAGCAGTTGGGATACTTGAGCAGCATCGCCACGGTCTCGCGCACCCAGGGCCAGCCAAAGTGGGTCAAACTAAAACGCACATTTGGATGCGTTGCGATTGTGTGCTCAAATGCAAGCGGATTACTGCGCGAGAGCTCTGCACCCGGCTCCCAAGACATACCGGCATGGAAAACCACCGGCTTGTTATAGCGCTCGCATAGCTCGTAAAGCGGCTCGGCCACAGCATCATCGGGGGCAAAACCCTGCTTTGCCGGATGCAGGCAAAGCCCCTTTGCCCCCAACTCGGTAAAGGCGCGCTCCAATTCGTCTGCGGCGCCGCTCACCTGCGGATCTACGCTCGCAAATCCCCACAGACGATCGGGATGCGCGGCAACCAGCATGGCAATCTGGTCATTGGTGCCAAAATGCCCTCCGCATGCCGTGGTTACATCGAGCGGCATGAGCACGCTCTTCTGCACATCGCAGACGTCCATCTCGACTTGAAGCTCATCCCAATCCATGGGGCCCATATGCCCCATACCAAATTCTCGTGACCAAAAACCGAATCCATCAGGCTCATCACCCGGCGTACAGATCTCGCTGTAGAGCATGGGCTGAACCAACATGTCGATAACCATTTTGTACTCCTTTCCAGGCATTTGACCCTAGTACGGCTCAAACGAACCAATCACTCGGGACGACAGCTCAGCGCCCGCCTTCATACACGCCGGAATATCAAGGCCATCGATCACGCCCTTGGTAAACCCGGCAATATACGAGTCGCCGGCACCCACGGTATTAACGACCTTCTCCGCCGGTACGACCCCGCACTCATAGAAGCGCTCACCGTCATAGGCAATGCTTCCCTTCTCGCCAAGCGTGGCAACCGCAACGCGCGGTCCCAATCCCTGCACGTGGCGTACCCAGTCTCGTAGCTCCGGAGTGTCCTCTTCAAACGACATGAACGCATAGTCTACGTAAGGAAAATGAGCCTCACATGCATATTCGGGATCCTGGCTGAACACCGAGAAGTCCATAACCACCGTCTTGCCCGCATCATGCCATTCGGGCAGGAGGTCCAAACAATTGCCAAACAGGTCGGTATGAATGATGTCATGTTCCAGGATAAACGCCCGGTCGTCTTCATTCGGTCGATATGTCTCCATTACGCCATCGATTGCCTCGAGATGCACGCGATCGACGCCGTCTTTCAATGCCATGAGCATCACCGAGGTGTCGCCATCCTCCACCCGCAGATGTGAGATATCGAACCCCTCGGCGGCCAGCGCCTCTCTCATCTTGTCTCCGTACTCGTCCTTGCCGACAACCGACACGGCGGATACCGAAACGCCCATTCGTGCAAGATGGATACCCCAGTCAATGCCATTACCAGTCGGATAGAACACGCCGATGTTTTGATAGACGTCCGCACAGCAAAAACCAGCCGCACACGCTTTAATACCCATACTCTTCTCCAATGTTCAAAAGGGGACCCACCACATGGCGAGCCCCCTTTTCGCGCTTCGCTTATTGTTTTGCATCGGCTGTCCAAGGCCTCATAGCCAGACCGCCGTACGCTTTCTTAAGCTATTCGACGATTGGTGCTCCGTGGCCCCAAGAACCTTCCATGCCGCACACGGTCGAAGCAAACCCGGCAGCAAAGTCGAGCGCGCGCTCGATGGCCTCGGCGCCATCCTCACCACGCTTGACGGAATCGAGATAGCACATCAAAAACGAGGTGAGGAACGAGTCGCCCGCCCCCATGGTGTCCTTCATGTCCGTTACCGGTTTAGCCAGCTGGCGGTAATAACGCTCGCCGTCGTAAGCAATGCAGCCCTCGGCGCCCGCCGTAGCCGACACAAAACGCGGACCCAGACCCTTCACCCATGCCAGACGCTCGCGAATCTCGTCCTCGCTCGCGGCATCCGCCGCACTAAAGAAAGCGAAATCGACGTAGGGCGCAATCTGCTCGTAGTACTCGTCGGTGGAGTCGTCCGAAAAGTCAAAAGAGACCGTGACGCCCGCAGCCTTCAACTTGGGCAGCTCGCGCTCGGTAAAGCAGTAGTTGCCCGAATGAACCACATCGAACTGCTTCATGTACGCAAGGTCAAAGCGATCGAGGACATAGCGCGCATCGCCACGGATACCGCCCTCGTTGGAGCCAAGGAAGACACGGTCACCGTCAACGACGGTCACGCGAGCCGCTCCGTTCTCGCCAATCATCTGCTCGCACTTGTCAAGCTCGATACCCTCATCCTCGAGGCTTGCAATGACATGCTCGGCAGCGGCGTCATTGCCAAAAATGCCCATGTATGCAGAGCGTGCGGCGCCGCATTTCTTGGCATAAACGGCGAAGTTCACCGCATTGCCGCCGGGATACATGGTGTGGATATGCTCGTAGCGATCGACGACGTTGTCGCCAAATCCGAGCGCGTTAACGTTAAATGCCATAGCCTTTGCCCCTTCTAGTACTCGACAACACCCATATAGCGGCGGAAATCGGGATCGTGATCAAACACCTTGCCGCGTGCGGCGCGCAGCTCGCAGTTCATGGCGTAGAACAGCACCGGGTCCAGATAGGCACGGACGCTCGCCGGCACGGCTTCCATACCGTACTCCTTGGCATCAAGCACCATCAGCGTATCGGTATGCGTCTTAAGGAACGCCAGGGCGCGCTCGTCCATAGCACGGCACTCGCTGGAGCCCATCTGCAGGAAGTAAAAAACGCCATCCTGAGTAGCCTCGAAGGGGCCGTGGAAGTACTCGGCAGAGTGGATGTAGCTGCAGTGCTGCCACTGCATCTCCATAAGAGAGCAGATAGCGAAACCGTAGGTCTGGCTAAAGTTGGGACCGCTGCCCAGAATATAGAAGAACTCGTGCTCCTGGCAAAGCTTGGCAAAGCGATCGCCCAGCTCGGCATTTACCTTCTCGCGTGCCGGAGGAAGAATCTTATCCATCTCAGCAATACCGGCATACATATCGGCAAGATCGGCGTAGCCCTCCTGCTGATCGAGCAGCTCGGCCGCAAGCGACAGCGAAATGCCAGCGGGGACCTCGGCCTGCGGCACGCCCTCGCCCCACGGGTAGACCCACGTGGTCCACTTGCCGGAGTCAATCTTGGATCCAGCGTTGTCGGTCTGGGCGATCACCGTAGCGCCGGCAGCAAGGGCAATCTCACAGCCCTCGACGACCTCGAGGGTGTTGCCACTGTGGCTGCAAGCAATGACCAGGGACTTCTCGCCCAGACGACGCGGACGCATGATATCGAACTCGCGAGCCGTATAGATATACGAAGTGAAGGTGGTTGCTTCGCGCTGCAGAAGCTCATGAGCCGGGATCAAATCGATCATGGAGCCACCGCAAGCAATCCAGTAGACGCTGTCGAACTTGCCCTTCTCGGCAATTGCCTCTTTGATCAGGTCGTGTGCGTTCATATCCAGTTCCTTTCTTGTTTGGTCCACAATCAATGACGTTGGTTGCGTGGCCGATAGTTGTTTTAGTCAATCAGATATTTCTCGAATGCGGCCATGTTCTTGGCATCTGCCGCCGCCGGGTCATCGTAGTAACGACCGTCCGTGATTTCCTGGCCCAGCATGCCGTCGAAACCATGGGCGTTGAGCGTGGCAACGAAGGCGTCCATATCGTGCTTGCCATCGCCCCACACCAGATGGCCATACGGATCACCGTCGATAAAGTGCATCTCGTGAATTGCCCCATCACCAAAGGCTGCAAACCAGTCCTCGAGTGTCTCGCCCGCAACGCCCATCGCGGTTGTATCAACCATGGGCTGTAAGTACGGGCTCGCGACCTCGTCGATCATGCGCTTCGCATCGGAAACCGTCGTCACAAGGTTGCTCTCCTCGGGACGCAGGCTTTCCATCGTAAGCACCAGACCGTGCTCGCCGGCATACTCCGCCAGAATGGACATGTGCTCGCGGCTGCGCTTCCAGGCTTCCTCGCGGTCCTCGTCCCAGTCGCCCCAGCCCGAGTTGACGGACATACGGTCGCACCCAAGTACCTCGGCAAGCTCGATGCCGTGCTTAAAGTACGCCAGGCTGCGCTGTTCATGCAGCGGTTTGCGTGCGCAGTATTGCCAAGGATAGACAACATTCTCGGGGCACAGAGTACGATACCTAAGCCCACGGTCTGCAGCTTTTTTCGCCAGGACCTCAGCCTCAAAGTAGCCCGTATGGTCGAGTGTCACATGCGGCTCCGCACACCACAGCTCAATGGACTCAAAGCCCAAACGCTGCTGCACATCAAGGAAGTAATCGAGCGACCACATGATGTAGTGGATATTCATGCCCGCAATCTGTTCGCGGCGCAGCGTCGGCTTGGATTCAGACATCTTATGCCTCCTTATTACGATCGAACACGATTTGTCCGTCCGACATCGTCATATCAACCGAAAGATCGCGTGCGTCGCGATAATCGAGGTCGAACACATCCCGATCGAGCACGCAGATATCAGCAAGCTTGCCGACCTCGAGCGTACCTAGCTCGTCTTCGCGCATCAGATCGTACGCGCCCCCGGCAGTCCAAGCACGCAAGAGCTCGACAAGCGTCAGCGCGTTGGCCTCATTCACGGGCAGTCCATCGTCGAAGTATCCGCCGCACGCACTGTAGATTGACTCGCCCAGGCTCGGAATCAGCAGCGGCAAATCCGTACCACAGCACACCGTGCATCCGGAATCTTCCATGCCGCGGCGATTCCAGCTGTGCAAAAGTCGCGTCTTGCCAATTTGTCGACGCATCATCGATAGGCAATCCTCGCGCCGGTCCAGCGTCAGAATCTGCGGATAGACCTCGCAAATTCCACCTAACTTGCCAAACTCGACAAGATCGGTCGGATCAGAGTTCTCGAGATCGGTAATCGCATGGCGGCGAAGCAACCGTCCATGCTCGTCTCGAGGCAGCGAGGCATAGAGCGCCACGGTGCGACGAACGGCGCCATCGCCCTGGCAATGCAAGGAATATCGGAAGCCGTCAGCATCAATTGCGCGCAGCTCGTTCTCAATCAGATCCCACTCGGGCTCCTCGACAACCGTCTTGCCGGCAGCGCCCGCATCGGCCGTGTCCTCATAGGGGTCAATCATCTCGGCAAGCCCCGCCCATACGCCGCGATCGGTCATACGGTTGAAGCCAGAAAAACGAACGAACGGTCCCCGGAAGCGCTCTCGTGCCTCGCGGGCATATGCCAGATTTGCACCGGCACCCACCGGCTGCGACATCATAGAGACGCGAACCGTCAGCTCACCAGATTCCTCACGGCGAGCCATTTCGTCGGCAAAACCGTAGTAGTCATCAAACGCCATCTCCTTGATGGCGGTAACGCCGCGCTCGTTAAGCATGCTCATGTAGTCCGAATACCCCGCACGTACCTCGAGCAGCGCGAGGAAATCGCTCATCATGCGCCAGATCTTCTCGGCATAGCACGCCTGGGGTGTAAAGCCGTATCGTGCACTGGCGGCAGCATTGAGAACGCAGGTCTCCGCACCCGGTGTAAAGCAGACGACAGGGATATCGCCAAAACAATCGTCAAACACAGCTGCCGTATTTGCGTTCTCGGCATCCGATGCCAACGTTTCGGGTAGGCTGTGGCCAAAAGCCGCCGCGCAATCCGGATGATCTTCTTTCCATGCACGCAAGAGCGACACGGCCTCTTTGGCATCAGCGATGCCGGACAGATCAGACCCCAACGTCCGCAGCGCCCAGCCTGTATAGAAGGTATGCACATCGATCAGGCCAGGCATGACGGTGCGGTCGCCCAGGTCAACTACCTCGTCCGCTTGGGTCAAATACGAAGTTACCTCACACTTGGTGCCAACAGCCTCAATTCGATTGCCACGGACCGCTACGAAACCTTCAAACGGCAGGTCCCCCGTACCGGTAAAGACGCTCTTAGACGTCAGGACCGTCAAACGATCAGACATCACAACCACCTACACCGGAAGCATGCCAGAGATTGCCGTTACGATCAGGCCAAAGACGACCATGAAAATGAAGAACTTCCAAATGGTCTTCCACCATTGGCCAAACGAAATCTTAGACACGGCAAGGCCGGCGACCGTCATGCCCGCCACGGGACTGATAGTGTTGATGGTCTGATTAGCAAACTGGAGCGCGGTAACGGCAGCCTCGGGATTGAGGCCCATAAGCTCGGTCAGCGGACCCATGACGGGCATGGTGAGCGCCGCAAGTCCAGAACTCGAAGGAACCAGCAAAGAGAGCAGGCCAAGGACGATATACATAAACGTGGTGTAGACGGCGGCGGGTGCACCGGCGAGCGCAGTAGCGAGCGCCTGGAGGATGGTGTCGATGATCATGCCGCCCTCGGCGATGACCAGAATGCCGCGAGCGATACCGATAACGATGGCGGCGTACGCAAAGTCGGCGAGACCCTTAACGAACTCCTCAGCGATCGTCTGCTGGTCAAGACCGCCCAGGATACCGGCAAGCAAGCCCATGCCAAGAAACACGGCGGAAATCTCATTCATGTACCAGCCCTGGGTAACAAGACCCCAGACGATGATGCCCATACCGCAAGCAAAATCGATAAGCACGAGCTTCTGACGGATAGTGAACTCTTCCTCGATGGAGGCATCGGTCACAGAAAACTCAACACGCTTGAGCTTATCGTCCTCGTACGTAATGGACGACTCGGGATTTTTCTTTACACGCATGGCGTAGCGCATGGCCCATGCGATACCGACGGCAGTGAAGATGACCCAAGAAACGGCGCGCAGCCACAGCTGAGGATTGCCCTCGATACCAATGATGCCTTGGGCGATCAAAACATTAAACGGGTCGATGGTCGAAGCACAATATCCCAGGTTAGGACCAAGGAAGCAGATGATAAACGCCGTCATCGAGTCATACCCGATACCCATCATGATGGGAATGAAGATGGCATAGAACGGTAGGGCTTCCTCAGACATACCAAACGTAGTGCCGCAAATGGACAGCAGCGTCATCGTGATGGGAATGATGAGGATGTCCTTGTTCTTGAGCTTTTTAATCACACGGCTCATGCCGGCATTCAAAGCGTTGGTCTTGGTGATGATTGCGAACGATCCGCCAATCAATAAGACGAACGCAACGACATCGGCAGCCTCCTGGATGCCCTTGGTGGGCGCTTGCAGGACCGCGAAGATATCTTGACCCAGATTGATGGTCTCGCCGGTCTCGGAATCGGTGTAGTTCTTATCGACCTGTTCATAGGTTCCAGCAACGGCGACTTCACGCTCGCCCGCCGCTGTCGAAATTGTCTTGCGCTGATACTGACCAGAGGGAACGATCCAAGTCAGGACCGCAAAGACAACGATCAGCAAGAACATGATCGTATAGACATGCGGTAATTTGAACTTAAAACGTCTGTTTGTCTTCTTCGCCTTCGTATCTGACATAGATACCTCCAAAGAACTCGAGACTGCATCGCATCTCGCTTCAACGCTTGCACAAGGCAAACGTTCTATGACGTTCTATAGATTACCAGCAGCTTTTCTCGTCATCAAGATAATTTCAAACTGATTGCCGCAACGCGGTTGAACGGTTGCGTTTGCGCCGTGAACGGTATGGAAACGCCCGGTGAGATGATCCACCGGGCGTCTCCATTCGCAATGTCCTAGATGTCAAAAACGTAGCGAGACCCAACGATCCGCTGACGACCGATGATAAACGGCCGCCGCTGCTCATCAAAGAAGAAGGCTTCCATATAAAACAAGGGTTCGCCAACGGGAACCGCCAGCAACCGAGCGACCTCGGGCGATGCGCACGCGATCTCGAGCGTGCACGGGTCGGTAAACGCAGGCGTCCGCCCCGTCCGGTTGCGCACGAACTCAAAAATGGATTGGTTAGATAGAGGCGCCGTTGATAGATAGGCGTTGTCCTCGTAAACGTATATGTTGTTCTCAAGCATGACAGGGACGCCATCGGCAGTACGCACGCGCTCAACGCAAATCAAGTCAGTTCCAACGGGAACACCAAAGAACTGTGCTTCGGTGGAATCCGCCGGCAGTATCTTTCTCGAAATGACACACGCCCCCGGTTCCATTCCGTTAGCGCGGCATGCGTCCGAAAAACTCTGGACGTCATCCTTCTGGCGAATCTTGCGCTTGAGCTTGGGGGCATTGACAAACGTGCCTTTCCCCTGTCGCTTCGTTAGATAGCCCTGTTGGACGAGCTCCTCAATAGCGCGTCGCACGGTAACGCGGCCAACTTTATAGCTCTCAGCCAATTCGAATTCGTTGGGTATCCGCGCACCTGCCTTGTAGGCACCGGAGTTGATTTCGTTTTTAATGATATCAATGACCTGTTGGTACAGCGGTATCGCTGCTTTACCGTCAGTTAGCCCTTCAGTCGGTGGCATATACCCTCTCCCAGCGCAATTACGTCTAAAACGGGCTTAAGGGCATTCAACAAGTCCTTAAGCCCGCATTAGCTTAAAGTATGCTAGGTGTCGCACCAAAATGTCGGGTATTTACTCATCGGACCCGAAAAACGCGCAACTAACGCGCTCTTACGCGAGTTCCAGCAGGTCCGGCAGCTGATCGATAATCTTATCCGCGGCGTCCTGACTAAAGCCAAAGCGCTCCTCGCGCTTGGCGATGACTGTCAGACCGGCGCGCTTGCCGGCAGTGATGCCAGGCACCGAATCCTCAACGCAGCAGCAGCGATTCGCGGGCAGCCCCAGCAGGTCCAGCGCATGCAGGTAGATGTCGGGCTCGGGCTTACTCTCCTTAAACTGCTCGCCGCTCACCACATACTCAAAGGCATCCGACAGCCCGCACGCGTTGAGCACTTCCTCGATGCTATCCATGGGAGACGAGCTGGCAAGCGCCACGCGAACGCCACGGCGCGGCAGCTCTCGAATCGTATCCACAGCGCCTGGGTTAATCAAAGCCTGATAGTCGCGCGGACGCTTATGCGCCCACTCGTCCCAACGGGCCAACGCTTCCTCGCCAGTGAAATGCCCCTTACCGGCGCGCTCAAACCAATCGACCAGCATATGCAGGAAGAACTGATGCGAGGTACCGACTTGCCCATTCAACTCCTCTTGAGTCAGGTTAAGCCCAAGCTCCTTGGCAAACGCGGCAGTCTCGCCCAGGTAGTAATACTCGGTATCGACAATGACACCGTCCATGTCAAAGATAACGGCGTCGAACGGAAATGCGGACACGGCACCCTCCCTAACAAAAGGGCGCCCGCAAGCAGGCGCCCAAACCATGCATTAATCGGCGATTCTAACCCAGCAGCTTATCCAGCGCCACTGCAATACCGTCTTCGTTGTTATTGGCGGTTACCATCTGGGCAACTGCCTTAACCTCATCGACGGCGTTGCCCATGGCAACACCGGTGCCGGCCCACTCAATCATGGACTTGTCGTTCTGGCCGTCGCCAAACGAGACGACCTCGCTGGCATCGATACCGAGCTTGGGCAGGGCACCCTCGAGCGCACGGGCTTTGTCGATACCGGGCGCCGTGTACTCAAAGTACCAGTCGGCCGTAAACATGCCCGAAAGCGTCTGGGTAAAGGGCGCATACATCTCCTCGTAATGCGCCTGCAGGTAGGTCGGATCACCCGCCGTCAGCAGCTTGTCCACGGGATAAGTGTCCACGACCTCATGCAAGCTCTCGACCTCGCGAATCTTAAGATCGCACGCATCGCGCTCATACTTGACGATATTCTTCTGCAAGCCGTCAGGCAGCGTGATCATGCAATGGTACGAGTCCTCGACGTGCAAATCGCGACCGAGCGAAATCATAGGGATCACGTCGAAATTGCGCAGATGATCAATCAGACGGTGCAGCTCGTCAGCCGGCATGGCCTGGTCAAAAAGGACCTCATCGGTCTGAGCGTCGACCACATGCGCGCCATTAAAGGCAACTAGCAGACCGTCATGGTTTTGAAGGTCGAGCTCCTGCGCCAAGGCGTGCAACCCCCATGCGGGACGGCCCGAAGCCAAGATGAGCTTAATGCCCGACTCCTGCGTCGCGAGCAGCTTCTCGCGCGTACGCGGGCTGATGACCTTTTGATCGTTGGTGAGCGTACCGTCGATATCCATTGCGATGGCTTTGATTGCCATATATGCCTCCCTGTCATTGAACAACCTTGTCTGAGCCATCATACAGAACACCCACGGCGGCGCTGTTTGCAACGGGAAAAATGTCATATTGTCCCAAACATGAACGGCGCGCCTTCGACGATTGCGATGCCCGTCGAGGCGCCTCCCGATACATTCCATCCTATCCAAATAGCAAGGGGCCCGTATCCCAACGGATACGGGCCCCTTTCAGCCATAAGCCAACTCAGCCGTAAAGACTACTTGCGATGAGCGCGATAGAACTCGATGAGCGCCTGGGTCGAAGCGTCCTGCTCGGCCTTGGCGGCGTCGTCGTGGAAGGCCGGGGTGATCTGCTTGGCAAGCTGCTTGCCCAGCTCGACGCCCCACTGGTCGTAGGAGTCGATGCCCCAGACCGTGCCCTCGACAAACGTGATGTGCTCGTACAGGGCGATGAGCTCGCCGAGTGCGAACGGGGTCAGCGTGTCGCCGAAGATCGAGGTCGTCGGACGGTTGCCCTCAAAGCAGCGGGCCGGGACGATCTGCTCGGGCGTGCCCTCGGCACGAACCTCGTCGGCCGTCTTACCAAAGGCGAGCGCCTTGGTCTGGGCCAGGAAGTTGCCCAGGAACAGCTCGTGGACGTCCTGGCCGCTGTCGGTTGCGGGGTTGGCAGTGTTGGCGAAAGCGATAAAGTCGGCCGGGACCACCACGGTGCCCTGGTGCAGCAGCTGGTAGAAGGCGTGCTGACCGTTGGTACCGGGCTCGCCCCAGAAGATCTCACCGGTATCGGAGGTCACAGCGCTGCCGTCCCAGCGGACGTGCTTGCCGTTGGACTCCATGGTGAGCTGTTGCAGGTAGGCCGGGAAGCGGTGCAGATACTGGCAGTACGGCAGCACGGCGTGGCTCTTGGAACCGAAGAAGTTGACGTACCAGACGTTGAGCAGGCCCATCAGCGCGACGGCGTTGTTCTCGAGCGGGGTGTTGCAGAAGTACTCGTCGATGGCGTGGAAGCCCTCAAGGAACTGCTGGAAGCGCTCGGGGCCGAGCACGACGATCAGCGACAGGCCCACGGCGGAGTCGACAGAGTAGCGGCCGCCGACCCAGTTCCAGAAACCAAAAGCGTTGGCGGGGTCGATGCCGAAGGCCTCGACCTTCTCGAGTGCGGTGGAAACGGCGACAAAGTGCTTGGCCACGGCCTCGGCGTTCTGCTCATCGGAGCCGTCGATGGCACCCTGAGCCTTGAGCTGCTCGAGCATCCAGGTCTTGACCTCACGAGCGTTGGTGAGGGTCTCGAGCGTGGTGAAAGTCTTGGAGACGATAATCACGAGCGTGGTCTCGGGATCGAGGCCCTTGAGCTTCTCTGCCTGATCGTTGGGGTCGATGTTGGAGATGTAGCGGCAGTCAATACCGGCGTCGGCGGAGGGACGCAGGGCCTCGTAGGCCATGACCGGGCCCAGATCGGAGCCGCCGATGCCGATGGACACCAGGTGCTCGATCTTTTTGCCGGTAACACCCTTCCACTCACCGGAGCGCACGCGCTCGGCGAAGGCATACATGCGGTCGAGAACCTCGTGCACGTCGGCGACGACGTCCTGGCCGTCGACGATGAGCTGGCCCTTCTCGCTTGCCGGGCGGCGCAGCGCGGTGTGCAGGACGGCGCGGTCCTCGGTGGTGTTGATGTGCTCGCCGGAGAACATGGCGTCGCGGCGCTCCTCGAGCTTCACCTCGCGGGCAAGATCGCACAGCAGCTTGACGGTCTCATCAGTCACCAGGTTCTTGGACAGGTCGAAGTGCAGGTCACCGGCGTCAAAGCTCAGCTTGTTCACGCGCTCGGCATCGGCGGCGAACCAGGCCTTGAGGTCGATACCCTCGGCCTCGAGCTTCTCCTGATGGGCCTCGAGCGCCTTCCAAGCGGCAGTCGACGTAGCATCGATAGGTGCGGCAACAGTTGCCATAGAGTCCTCCTCAGCATACGGGCGCACGCCTCCATGCGCCCGGACATTCAGATGCCACTATTCTAGCGCAGGTCAAGACTATAATCAGCGAGCGTTGCCAATCGGCCCCCAAACGGCAACCGACCAAAAAGGGACAGGTTTAATTTGGCAGGTCAAACGCTTTACCAATCAAAAATAACCTATCCCTTTATGCCAAATATTAGGCCGCGGCGCAGACGCTACCGAGCAACTCACGCAGAGGAGACCCGATGCCCTCCAGCAGCTCGGGCGCGATGATGGCAAAAACGGGAACCTCGCCGGCGCCCACGACGACAGGCACCTTGCCCTCCGAGACAATGCATCCATAAGGGACAAAGCCGTCTTCGCCGGCATCGAGCGCCGCCATGCGACGCGCGAGCTCGCGCGCAAAGCTGGCAGTATCGGCATCGCCAATCGCCAGGACAAAGTCCACGCCTTCGTCGGTCGCCAGGGCCACGGCTTCGTCGATCAGCTCGTCTCCCCCGGCACCCTCAACCGAGCCGCAGCGGAAAAGTACACGCTCGAGTAGGGCTCGATCAAGCGAGCCAAGTGCCGCCGAGACAAGTTCATCGCGCGTATGCTTGTCGCCGCCCAACACGACCAGCGCCTTGGTGCCGCCATAGTGGGCAACCAATCGTCCGCACCAGCGAGCCACGTCTCCATCCGCAACAAGGCGCGTCGGCATACCAAACCCATAGTTGACCATCATTCCCACAACCCTTCCGTGCATGTAGGCCGTATCGATCGTTAGGCTCATGCTACGAAGGGAGCTTTTCCGAGCTGTTTCGCGCTCTTTAGGGCTGCGTTAAAACCCAATTCATAACCGACCAAAACAAACCTGTCCCTTTTCGGCAGGTTTTGACGATGTCTGGGCGAGCGGGTATTATCGAACAGGTATTCGATAAGAACATGTGTTTGATGGGAGGGCACGGGTGGAGCACGGGCAACATACCTATATCTGCATCGACCTTAAGACGTTCTACGCCAGTGTCGAGTGCGTCGACCGCGGGCTCGACCCACTCACGACATGCCTGGTCGTTGCCGACGAATCGCGCGGGCGCACGACCATCTGCCTCGCCATCACGCAGGCTATGAAAGACCTCGGCATCCACAACCGCTGCCGTCTGTTCGAGATTCCCGATGGCATCGACTACATCAAGGCCGTACCGCGCATGCAGCACTACATGGAGGTGTCGGCGCAAATCTACGGTATCTACCTGGAATACGTCAGTCCGCAAGACATTCACGTCTACTCAATTGACGAGTGCTTTATCGACGTGACACCCTATCTGGACCTCTATCACACCGATGCGGAAGACTTCGCCTGCATGCTGCGCGACGAGGTCCTCGCGCGCACCGGCATCACGGCGACGGTCGGCATCGGCCCCAACCTATTCCAGGCCAAGGTAGCACTCGATATCACCGCCAAGCACGTGCCCAGTCGCATCGGCAAACTCGACGACGAGACCTTTCGCAAGGAGATCTGGCCCCATCGCCCCATCGCCGACATCTGGGGCATCGGCCCCGGCGTGGCGGCCCGTCTCGAAAAGTACGGCGTCTACGACCTGATGGGCGTCGCCGCGCTCGACGAAAACCTGCTTTACGATGAGCTCGGCGTCAATGCCGAGTATCTGATCGACCACGCCTTCGGGCGTGAGCCGACAACCATCGCCGATATCCAAGCCTATCGCCCGCAAGCGACCTCGACCACCACAGGGCAGGTGCTCTCGAAGGGCTATGCCTACGAGCAGGCCTACACCGTCTTGCGTGAAATGGTCGATGCCGCCGTACTGGACTTGGTCGATAAGCACGTGGTCTGCGACAGCATCTCGCTCTTTGTGGGCTACGCAAGCGAGCGCGCCGACATACGCCGCCTCGACGCCAGCGGCACGGCGCAGTATATAGACGGCTGCGGACACCTGCGCTCGAGCACGTCGAGTATCGAACCCACCGCAACCGCCGGTCCCGAGCTCGCGCCCCGTGCACCCAAGCCCGTCCAGCGCGATGACGAACGGCGCCGTCTGGTGCGCGAGGCGCAGGCAATCGATGGCATCTTTGTGGGCGAACACGGCGGCAAACCGCGCGGTGGCTATGCTGCCCTCTTTGCGCACTCCAACGCCTCGCGCAAGCTGCCCGAGCGCACCAATTCGTTTAAGAAGATCATGGGCTATTTCGATGACCTTTGGGCACAAACGGTCGATCCCAAACGACCGGTCAAGCGCATCAACCTGGGATTTGGCAACCTCATGCCGGAGGAGTTTGCCACCATCGATCTATTTAGCGATGTCGAGGCCGATGAGCGCGAGCGCGAGCTGGCCCGTGCCGTCCTGGCCGTAAAGGGCAAATACGGCAAAAACGCGCTCGTCAAGGGGCTGAGCTTTACCGCCGGCGCCACCGCACGCGAACGCAACGATCAGGTCGGAGGACACCGTGCCTAAACCAAAGCAACCCATGCGCCCGCCCACCGCCTTCGAACGCCTGGCCGACCCTGAGGGAAGACGCCGCGCCGCCGACCCCAACCTCACGGCCAACGGCGCCGTTCGCGCCGGACGCGCCGCGCAGTTTATGCCCTTCGCCGCCCTCACGGGGTACTACGAGCTCGTACGTAAGCAAGAAATCACCATCGAGCCCAAGTGTGAACTCACGGAAGAAAAAGCCCTCGAGCTTTCGAAAAAGCTCGAGGGCCTCAAGCGCGGAGACCTGCTCCGCGTGACCTATTACGATACGTACGGCTATCGCTCCCGCACCGGCATCCTCGACGAGGCACTCCCTGCCTTCAAGCTCCTCAAGCTCAAAGACATCGCCATCGATTTCGATGACATTCTAGACATCAAACTGCGCGGACGAGCCTAGACAAGGAAATGCATCCAAGGCGGCGCTTACAGCGTCATGACGTAGTAACCCGCGTCCTTCACGGCCGCCACGAGAGCACCGCGATCGATCGGCTGCTTAGAGCGCACGCGTGCCGTGTGGTCCGCATACGTCACCGTTGCCCACACGCCATCCAGTGCATTGAGGGCATTGGCCACATTCTGAGCGCAGCCATCGCAGCTCATACCGCCGATGAGCAGCTCATCGCTATAGGGGTAGTGGGACAGATCGGTATCCGCAACCACTACCTTCTTGGCCTTCTTACCGCTCGCGCCATCGCTGCAACAACTCTTCCCGTGTGTCGAAGCGGCAATGCGACGCAGTCCAAAAAACATGCCGACGGCAATGACGGCCAGCACGATGAGATTCGCAGGGTTGAGCAAGTCACTCATGCGTTCCCCTTTCAAGTAGCCCTATCTAGATACCCCCATGGGGTGTCCCCATCTTAACCCAAAACCATGTCCGTTCGATCAATTAGTTTCCCTTTTCTTACTTTTTAGTTGACCTAGGCTTACTTTCGTGTATAAGTTTTCCTAGGTTAACAAGTGAGGACTCGAAAGGAGCGACGTGACTCGGACCATTGATATCCCGACGTTTCAGGCGGCACTCGTGCGCAACTGCTCCCCCACGCTCGCGGGCATCAAGCCCGCTTCGCTCTTTACCTATCCCGGCGTCTACGCCCGTCAAGATGGCTCGAGCGCAACCGCGGCAATCGAAGATCGTCGAACGCGTCTGCTCAACGTTATCGCTCAGTGCAATCACGAGCTCGATCCGCTCGGCATCCACTTGAGCGTTTTGGTCTGGCGACCTTGTGGGGCGCTCGTCTACGCATACTGCCCCGCGGACCTCATGCACTACCTATCCGACCCCCGAGCCGCAAGCGCGCTCGCCGCCGAAGGCTACGATATCCGCGACCTGCTCTCATCCCTCGTGCATCTCGCCGCGCGTATCACGCAGGCCAGCAGCAATGCCGCAGAAAGCGCTTATGGCGACAGCCTTTGCGCACTCGCCCAAGATAGGCCTTGCGATAAGGGTTGCACCTGCGAGTTCCCCCACGAAATTGGCTACTTTTTGGGCTATCCCTACGAAGACGTGCATCAGTTTATCGTCCAGCATGGCGAAAACTACAAGGTCTTTGGCGCCTGGAAGGTCTACACGAATGTCGAGCAGGCGCTCACGACCTTCGACTCCTATCGCGCCTGCACGCAATACCTCACCTATGTCTATCAGCAGGGCTACAGCCTGGCACAACTTGCCCAGGCAACCCGATAGAACGTATAAACCGCGGCCGCGTGCCGCACAACCGAAAGGACTCAACATGAGCAAGATTGCCGTCGTCTATTGGAGCGGTACGGGTAACACCGAAGCCATGGCCAACTTCGTCGCCGAGGGCGCGACGTCAGCCGGAGCCGAGGCAGAGGCTATCTCCTGCGCCGACTTCTCCGCCGACAAGGCCGCCGAATATGATGCCTTCGCCTTCGGCTGCCCCGCCATGGGCTCCGAGGAGCTTGAGTATGACGAGTTTCAGCCTATGTGGGATGAGGTCAAGGAGACCCTCGGCGACAAGAAGGTCGTCCTCTTTGGCTCCTATTCGTGGGCCGAGGGCGAGTGGATGGACAACTGGAAGGCCGACGCCGACGAGGCCGGCGTCAACGTCGTGGACTCCGTCATTTGCTACGATGCGCCCGACGATGAGGGCGAGGCGGCCTGCAAGGCCCTCGGAGCCGAGCTGGCCTAGCAGCGCCACGCGCCTCATCGAATCGGGCCCATCTCAAAACACGACTGCACCCTACAAAAGCGGAGGCTGGGATCAATCCAGCCCCCGCTTTCCGTAAGGATAGCTTTGCAAAGCAGCTACGAGATATTGCCCAAGAACGCCTTGGTGCGCTCGCTCTTGGGGTGGTCGAAGACCTCGCTCGGCGTACCCTCTTCCACAATGACGCCGCCGTCCATAAAGACGACGCGGTCGGCGACATCGCGGGCAAAGCCCATCTCGTGCGTCACGACGATCATGGTCATGCCGTCGCGCGCCAAGTCGCGCATGACGCCCAGGACGTCGCGCACGAGCTCGGGGTCGAGCGCGGACGTGGCCTCATCAAAAAGCATCACGTGCGGGTTCATCGACAGGGCGCGGGCGATGGCCACGCGCTGTTGCTGGCCGCCCGAAAGCTGGCTCGGCATAAAGTCGATACGCTCGGCCAAGCCCACCTTGGTCAGCTCCTCGACGGCAATCTTCTCGGCCTCTTCCTTGCTGCGCTTGAGTACCTTTTGCTGCGCGAGCATGACGTTCTTTTTGACTGACAGATGCGGGAACAAATTGAACTGCTGGAACACCATGCCCAAATGCGTACGTACCTTGTTAAGGTCGACGCCCTTGGCGCACACGTCCACGCCCTCAACGACGATCGAGCCGCTCGTGGGATGCTCCAGACGATTGATGCAGCGAAGCATCGTCGACTTGCCCGAGCCCGAAGGACCCAGGACTACGACGACCTCGCCCTTGTGCACATCCAGATCGATATCGCGCAGGACCACGTTATCGCCAAAGGCCTTCTGGAGGTTCTTGATGCTGACGACGACCTCGTTCGAGTTATTGGTTTCGCTCATGATAGGACCTCCTTACAGACCGGCGATGTGATCGGCGGGCGTCGCGACGACCTGTCCGGCGCTCTTGGCGGGACGCTTCTTCTTGGTTTCGGCCGTCCCCAGAAGCCTCGCCTCAAGACCACTCACCAAGCGCGCAAGCGGCAGCGTAATGACCAGGTAGAACAGGGCGGCAACCACATACGGCGTGATGGAGCCCGTCGTGGCCACGATGGTGCGGGCGTTCATGACGATCTCGACCACGCCCACGGCGGCGAGCAGCGACGTATCCTTGTAGAGCAGGATAAACTCGCTGGTCAGCGTAGGCAGGACATTGCGGAACGTCTGCGGGATCATCACGTAGAGCAGCGTCTGGAAGGCATTCATGCCCAGCGAGCGGGCAGCCTCGTTTTGACCCTTGGGGATCGACTGAATACCGGCACGGAAGATCTCGCACAGGTAGGCGGACGAGTTCATGGCCATGACGATGACGCCCAACACATAGTCGTCCACCTTGACGCCGGCAAGCGGCAGGCCAAAGAACGCGATGTAGATCTGCAGGAACGCCGGCGTACCACGGATGATATTCACATAAATGCCGGCAAGGCAACGCAGGATGCGCGACTTGGAGATGCGCATGAGCGACAAGGCAAAGCCAAAGGGAATTGCCAGCGGAAACGCCACGAGCACGATCGAGAGCGACATGAGGAAGCCTTTGAAGACGATCGGCAGGCTCTGGACCAAAATGACCGGGTTCAGGAACAGGCGAAGGAACATGTTGGAATTCCATGCCTCGACCCACGGCTGCTCCTTAAGATCGGCCAGGAAGTTATCGAATGCCGTCACGCCCTTAATCTCGACGGAAGGAATCTTGGAAATCTTCTTGGTCGAACCGTCGGCGAGCGTATAGGTGCCGCTAAAGGCCTCTTCGCCGCCCTCGACGGGAAACGTCACGCCGTAAACCTCGACACGGAAAAAGCCGCCGGCAGGCGCTGTCTCGCCAAAGTCAATCTTGAGCGTCTGGCCGTCAGCCTTGCACGTGGGCTTCATGGGCGTACGATCCATGAGGTCCTCGCCCGAGAGCATCGTCAATCGCGTGTCATCGGTACCAAACGTCGTGCCGTCGACAAACGTCAGCGAAAGACCGCTCAGCTCCTCATCGGCATCGGCCTGGACCTCCCAGGTAATGCGCGTCTCGGTGCCGCCGACCACAGCGCTGCCCGAACCGGTGTTGGGTCGGGCGGTAATCTTTGCGGTCTCAAGCGCCTGGGCGGTCGTGGGCGCATATGCCCCCGCGCACACCAGCGCGAGCGCCACGGCCATGACGCAGACTAGCTTTTGGAGCAAGGCGGGCAGTGGAAAACGCTGCTCCGCGGCCCCTTTGTTCAGTCGAGACAAGGTGGCTCCTATCGTAGAAGTTGCCGGCAAAACGAGACGGAAATGCTCTCCGTCAAGAGAAGCGCAAAGGCCCTCTCCGCCAAAACGGAAAGGGCCCGCGTGCAATCAAGTAGCTATTTTACTTGATGTTGTACTTAGCCATGAGGGCGTCGACGGTACCGTCGTCGGTCAGGTCCTTGATGGCCTGGTTGATATCGTCCTTGAGCTTGGTGTTGCCCTGGTTGATGGCGATGGCGTACTCCTCGCCGGTGCTGATCTGCTTAATGGTCTGGCAGGTGTTGAACTGCTCGGCGGTCAGCTGGCTGGCAACGGAGCGGTTGGTGACTACGGCGTCGCCCTTATCGGACTGCAGGGCGCTGAAGCACTCGGTAGCGTCCTTGTAGGGGACGATCTTGGCCTTGGGGAAGTTCTCCTGGGCAAAGGACTCGGCGGTCGAGCCAGACTGGACGATGATGGTAGCGTCGGCGTTGTTGAGCTTCTCACTGTAGTTGTCGGCCGTGATGTCGGTGTTATCGACCTTGGTCACGATAGCCTGATCGTCCATGTAGTAGGAATCGGAGAAAGTGACCTCCTTCTCACGCTCGGGCGTGTCGGTGATAGCCGCGATGGCGACGTCGTACTTAGCGCCCGAAGCGACACCGGGGACGAGCGTGTCGAAGTCATTGTTGACGTACTCGACATCCAGACCCAGCTTGTCGCCGATAGCCTTGATGAGCTCAAGGTCAAAGCCCTGATAATCGCCGTTGTCATCCTTGTACTCAAACGGAGCGTACTCGGCAGAGGTGCCGACGGTCAGCGTACCGTCCTTGACGAGCGCGTACTCCTTGGAGCCGTCGACCTTCTCGACCTTAGCGTCGTCAGAGCTGCTGGAACCGGCATTGGAACCAGAGGTGGCGTTGGACGAGCCGCAGCCCGTCAGTGCGAGGGCGAGCGCCATGGCGCCCGTGGCGGCAAATGCGCCAAGCTTCTTGAGCTTCATAATCAGTCTCCTTCCGGTGACCCCGTTTGATTCAGAGGTCTGCAAAAACTGTTGGATATTATGCACCCGTAAATGCGAAACTGCAATCAGAAAACTGATTGAAACAAACCCATAACGTGAATGGAACACTCCACTTTGTGACAGTCATTACTGCTGCAATGACCTTAACAGTTTAATTTCAGCCGCATAACCTGCAAGTTCGTTCGGTGTCTCCAAAATGAATGGCAATGCGCGCAAGCGGCCATTCGATACAATATTCTGCATAACCTGCATACCGCCGCCAAACTCTTCACTACCCAGGTAGCCCTTGCCGATGCACTCGTGGCGATCCTTATGGGCACCGCAGGGGTTCTTGGAGTCATTGATATGCACGGCGCGCAGGCGCTCGATACCCACCACACGATCGAACTCGTCGAGCACACCGTCCAGATCATGGATGATGTCGTAGCCGGCGTCATTCACATGGCAGGTGTCCAGGCAAACGCCCAACTTGGCCGACAGCTCGGGGCGCTTGTCGGCAACACCCTCAATGATGAGCGCCAGTTCCTCAAAGCTGCGGCCCACCTCGGTACCCTTGCCGGCCATGGTCTCAAGCAGCACCGTCGTCTGCTGGCCCTCAAACATCACCTGACACAAGGTGTCAACGATCATTTGAATGCCAGCATCGGCACCCTGCCCCACATGCGCACCGGGATGGAAGTTGTAGTAGTTGCCGGGCAGCGCTTCCAGACGCTGTAAGTCCTCGGCCATTGCCTCCAAGGCAAACTCGCGCGCCCGCTCTTTGGCCGAGCAGGGGTTATAGGTATACGGGGCATGAGCCACGAGCGGGCCAAAGTCGTTTTGCTCCATAAGCTCGCGCAGGGCCGCCACGTCATCCATGTCAAGATCTTTCGCCTTGCCGCCGCGCGGGTTGCGCGTAAAGAATGCAAAGGTGTTGGCGCCAATGGATAGCGCCGTCTCCCCCATTGCCCGATAGCCCTTCGTCGTCGAAAGATGACACCCAATCGTCAGCATCTCCAGCTCCCCCTCATCAGTTGCGGTGAAATAGTTCCTGTTTGGGGGTGCGGACGATTTCTTGGACCGCGCCTAGGCGTATCCAAGCTTCCTGCGGT
>CAJMBB010000004.1 GCA_905211615.1 uncultured Collinsella sp.
CCTGACCTGTGGCGATGGCGTAGTAGCACAGCAGCCACGATGCGCCAGTCGCAATGCCCGATGCCGCGAGAAATACGAGTTCGTAGCGGTCTACGTGCACGGCTTGGCCCATCTTGCCTTTAGCTGCCACGATTGCCCATGCCATAACCAGTACCACACAGGTACGGATTGCCGTGGCCAGGTTGGACTCGACGCCTTCGATGCCAACCTTGGCAAGGATGGACGTGAGCGCTGCGAACACGGCGGCGCCGAGGGCGTAAGCGAGCCAGGTCCGGTCTTGCTGCCGCTCGGGTCCGGCAGACTGCTTCTTCTCGATCATTAAAAACGTGCCGAGGGTGATGACAGCAGTTCCCACGAGCTTAACCGCAAGGTTGCTCGTCTCGCCAAAAAGCACGATGGCGATCAGTGCAGCGAGTACGGTGCTCATCTTGTCGACCGGTACGACCTTATTGACGTCTCCGATGCCCAACGCCTTAAAGTAACAGATCCACGAAGCACCGGTAGCGAGTCCCGAGAGGACGAGAAAGAGCCAAGATCTGGGTTCGATGCTGCCGATGGTTCCAATGGATCCAGAAATGCCCGCCATTGCCCAGGCGAAAACGAGCACCACGCAGGTGCGAATGGCCGTCGCGACATCGGAGTCGGTCTGCTTGATGCCGCATTTGGCCAGGACAGATGTGATGCCGGCAAAGAAAGCCGACACAAATGCTGCTGCGACCCACGACACGGGTGAAATGCCTCCCCAAAGAACGACCGCGCCAGATTTACGGCGCTCGTCCGATGATACCGTCCCGCCATGAAGCTTTGATATCGCTGTGGTGAGACAGGGGCCATAGTTCGAGAGGGCATTTGGTTAAGGCTCGAATCGAAGGTGAATGGTTTTCCGCGAAGTGAACGAGTAAATCTGGACCCCTGGAACATGCACACTTTTTTCGAACAAAACTGCAGGATTCTTAGACAAAAACCGCAGGAATTGAGTCCTTAAAAATGTCGATGCTACAGGGCACTGTTTTTACTCGTTCACTTCTCGGAAAAGTATTCACCTTCGATATGCTGACGGTGTCTTTTTGGTTGCCAAGAACTAGACGGCCTGCTGTGAGGGGCGGTGGTGACGCTATGCCGCCTTGTTTCATTGAAAAAATAAGCGGGGTACCACCTAAGCTTTTTTAGCTGTCGATTACAGATCGCGTACTCGATAAACCTTGGTGCTGACAGCGCAGCTGATTGCACATAGTGCGAGCGCCAGTACTGCAATTCCTGCACACAGACAGCCAAGGACGGCGGGATCGGGATTCGCTCCGGCAATCGACATGAGCCAGTTGCTAATGGGGTTGGAGGAGCTCAGCGTGGCCATGGCAAGGCATCCGAGCATGGCAAACAGGCCAACGGATAGGCGCAGCGCCTCCATGTGTCCAAATCGAAAGAACAGTGGCTGCGCCAAAAACACCATCATGAGGGAGATGAGCATCGATGCTGCCGAGGCGATTGCGATTTCAAAGACCGTCTGTCCTGTCGAAGGAATGCCCGCGCTGTTGAAGAGCGGGATGGCGACGACACTCAAAAGCGTAGCTGCACATGCCATGACGGCGGAGAAGACAATAACGCTCAGGTAGCGTGCACAGATGATGTCTTTGCGCGAGAAGGGCAGCGTTGCCCGGTAGCGCTCCCAACCGTTTTGATTGTCGAAACCGGCCAGTGAGTTCATGACTATGATGGGCGACATGGCGCTGACCGCGCAGGCGCCGGCGCTCATGCCGGAATCGCCATCCGACGCGTTGGCAAGGGTTAGCACGACGAAGATGAACAAGCCGACGCCCGCACAACTCGGGATAAGCGAGCGAGCGATGGCGAGCTCGGACATAAAGGCGCGTTTCATTTCGAAGCCCCTTTCAGCGTGAGGCGAAGATAGTCATCAATGGTTGCCCGATCGCAGGGAATCTCGGGGAAGGCCTCGAGCGTTTCGCAACGGTTGGGCACGAGCACGTCCACGCTATAGGCGTGGTGGACGGCACGGGCGCCTTCGACGCAAGCCATAAGCTCGGCGGCCTGTGCTTGGGTGCAGTGGGCGATGCCGGCGCGGTCGGTAATGTCCTCGCGCGGCAGGTCAAAAATAATCGAGCCATTATCGATGCAGATGACGCGATCAGCGGTGCGATCGAGGTCGGACGTAATGTGGCTCGAGAGTAACACGCTGTGCTGGCCGTCGGCGACAAAGGCAAGCAGCTCATCAAGCAGTTCCTCGCGTGCCATGGGATCGAGGCCCGCGGTGGCTTCGTCCAAAACGAGCAGCTTGGCCTCGTGGCTGAGCGCGCAGGCAAGCTGCAGCTTCATGCCCATGCCGCGGGAGAGGTCCTTGACCTTTGCCTTGGGATCGAGGCCAAATTGGCTGATGAATCCGGCGAACGTTTCGCGGTCCCACGTGGGGTACGCCGGGCCTACGAGCGACTCGATCTGGCCCACCTTGAGCGTGGAGGGGAAGGGGCACGTGTCCAGGACAAGGCCGACACGAGTGCGCAGACAACGCTGCGCTTCATCGGGCGCGTCGGCGCCACAGCGTTGCCCAAACAGGTGCACCTCGCCGGCATCGAGTTTGATAAGCCCAAGCGCGGCTCGAATCGTCGTTGTTTTGCCGGCACCGTTGGCACCCACAAAGCCGACAATCTGGCCGGGCTCCACAGCGAGCGTGACATCACGCAGCGAAAAATGGTCACTCACACGGCGTGAGATGCCTTTGAGTTCTAGCAAGTTTTGCATGGTATAGCCTTTCTTGCAGATGGCTACTGCATGGTTTCGGGGGCTACCAGGTCGAGCATCTCGTGCAGTTTGTCGCGCGTGACACCCAGGGTTTCGGCTTGGCTTGCCGCTTTCGCAAGCAGGTCTTCGATATGGCAGAGCTGGTTTTCGCGCAAAAGCTCCTGGTTGCCCTCGGCGACAAAACAGCCCTTGCCCTGCACGGTGCAGATAAACCCGAGCTGCTCCAGGTCGGCGTAGGCGCGCTTAGTGGTGATGACGCTCACGCCAAGATCGCTCGCGAGCGCTCGGATGCTGGGGAGTTTGGCTCCCGTAGCGAGCGTGCCCGAAAGGATTTGAGTTTTGACCTGCGAGGATATCTGCTCGTAGATGGGCTTGTCGCTCGAATTGGATAGGATGATGTCCACAGCGGCTCCTTAGCTGTTGGGCTACACGTGTATATAACCGGTAAGCACAGTATATATACACTATGCACAGTTATGCAAGAGGCAAATAGGGACTGTCCGCCCGTTCATTCATCTCAATCTGTAACATCTGGAACCGATTTGGACGGCTACCTGTTACAGATTGAGATTTTACTGGCGGGCCCCACCTGGTTGTCTCGATCTGTAACAACTGGAGAAGATTTTGGCTGCTAGATGTTATAGATCGAGACATTGGCCACCTGTCTATCCTTATATCTCAATCTGTAACAGATAGACCCGTTTTGAGTGGCTAGATGTTACAGATCGAGACAAACTGCTGCGGAGTGCCGCCATCGACTGCTACCCCAGGCCCCAACTGATGAATTTGTCCTGATAGGTGTCCTAGAGCGGGATTTCGCGGCTACAATAATACGGTTACAACGACGTAATGCACTCAATGCAAGAAAGGATCCGCATGGCAAGCCTGTCGGATGAAATCTCGTCGCGCCGCACATTCGCGATCATCAGCCACCCGGACGCCGGTAAGACCACGCTTACCGAGAAGCTGTTGCTCTATACCGGCAGCATCCAGACTGCCGGCTCGGTCAAGGGCAAGAGCTCGGCCAAGCATGCCGTCTCGGACTGGATGGACATCGAGAAGGAGCGCGGCATTTCCGTCACCTCCTCGGTGCTGCAGTTCACTTACAACGGCGCCTGCGTCAACATCCTCGATACCCCCGGCCACCAGGACTTTTCGGAGGATACCTACCGTACCCTTATGGCCGCCGACGCCGCGGTCATGGTCATCGACGGCGCTAAGGGCGTCGAGGCTCAGACCAAAAAGCTCTTTAAGGTCTGCACGCTGCGCCATATTCCCATCTTCACCTTTGTGAACAAGCTCGACCACGAGGCCCGCGATCCGTTTGAGCTCATGGAGGAGATCGAGAACGTCCTGGGCATCAATACGTACCCCATGAACTGGCCGATTGGCAGCGGCCGTAACTTCCGTGGTGTGTTCGCCCGCCAGACCCGTCGCGTTATCGCCTTTGAGGGCGACGGCCACGCCAACGCCACCAAGAAGGTCGCCGAGGTCGAGGCCGAGCTGGGAGATCCTGCCATGGATGAGCTTATTGGCGAGGAGAACCATAAGAACCTGATGGACGACATCGAGCTGCTCGATGGTGCCGGCGACGAGCTCGACTTGGATGCCGTGGCCTGCGGCAAGCTGAGCCCGGCGTTCTTTGGCTCGGCGCTCACCAACTTTGGCGTGGAGCCCTTCCTTAAGGAGTTCTTGCGCCTGGCCCCGACGCCGCGCGCCTATACCGATACGCTCACCAGCGAGCCGGTCGATCCCTGCCGCGACGACTTTAGCGGCTTTGTGTTTAAGATCCAGGCCAACATGGACAAGAACCACCGTGACCGCATCGCCTTTGTGCGCATTTGCTCGGGCAAGTTCGAGCGCGGTATGGACGCCTTCCACGTGCAGGGTAACCGCAAACTTAAGCTTGCTACGGGCACGTCGATGATGGCCGATGACCGCGCTATCGTGGACGAGGCGTACGCGGGCGATATCGTGGGCCTGTTCGACCCGGGTATCTTTAGCATCGGCGACACCGTGTGCTCCGGCAAGCGCCACGTGCAGTATCCGCAGATCCCGACGTTTGCCCCCGAGATGTTCGCTCGCATTACGCAGGTCGATACGCTCAAGCGCAAGCAGTTCGTCAAGGGTATGGAGGAGCTTGCCCAGGAGGGTGCCATCCAGATCTTCCGCGAGCTGGGCGCCGGCATGGAGAGCGTCATCGTGGGCGTGGTCGGCGTGCTGCAGTTTGAGGTACTCGAGCGCCGCCTCAAGGCCGAGTACCGTGTTGAGGTTCGTCGCCAGCCGCTGCCCTATACGGACATCCGCTGGATCCAGAACGACCCCGATACCATCGATATCCCGGGCCTTTCGCTCACGCGCGACACGCTGCGCGTCGAGGACATGCGCGGCGGCAAGCTGCTGCTGTTCACGAGCCCGTGGAACGTGGATTGGGCAACCGACCACAACCCCGACCTTATCCTGTCGGAGTTCGGCAACGTGGCCTTTTAACGCATCGGCGCGGTGGCCCTGCGGGACTGCCGCGCCGTTTGCTTGCCTTATGCCGTGTGAGCGGCTATTATACCCACCGTCGTCTCAAGACCGAGGCGTCCGAGCAGTTCGGGTCCGATATCCTGCTCGTTAAACCTAAAACCAAAGGAGTACATAATGATCAAGAAGGTCATGGAGGACTACAAGGTCCTGTTGCGGAGCATTCCCGCGGCAACGGTTTCGCTGTTTTTCGTGAGCGTCATCATGATGAACCTGCTGGCCAACAAAGAGCTTATCAGCCTGCCGTATCTGGCACTCGATTGCGGCTTTGTGGTGAGCTGGGTTTCGTTTTTGTGCCAGGACATGATCTGCAAGCGCTTTGGCGCCAAGGCATCCATCAAAATCTCTATTCTCGCACTGGCGGTCAACCTCGCCGTGAGCCTGTGCTTTTGGGCATGCTCGCTCACGCCCGGCATGTGGGGCGCCTACTACGACACGGGCATGATCGAGGTCAACAGCGCCCTTAACGCCACCATCGGCGGCACCTGGTACGTGGTGCTGGGCTCTTCGCTGGCAATGCTCGTTTCTGCCGTGGTTAATTCCACGCTCAACCAGTCGCTCGGTCGTATGCTCAAAAAGAATAACTTTGCGAGCTTCGCCTTCCGCTCCTATGTGTCCACGGGTGTTGGCCAGTTTATCGACAACTTGGTCTTTGCCATTGTGGTGAGCCACACGTTCTTTGGTTGGACCTGGGTGCAGGTCCTTATGTGCTCGCTGACCGGCGCTGTCGCCGAGCTGCTGTGTGAGGTCTTCCTGAGCCCCGTGGGCTACAAGGTCGTGCGTGGCTGGGAGCGTGAGAACGTGGGCTCCGAGTACCTCGAGCGCCACGCAACCGCCTAAGGAGCAAGTATGCGGGTTTTGATCACGGGCGCTTCGGGCGGTATCGGAGCCGCATGCGTGCAGCGTTTTTTGGACGAGGGCCACGAGGTCGTGGGCTTTGATCTTTTGCCGGCGGCGATTGAACACGAGCGCTACCGCCATCTGATTGTTGATGTCCGCGAGCCGGACGCGTTTCCAGACGATCTTGAACCTCAGGTAATCGTGAACGTTGCCGGTACGCAGGATTCGGCTGACGACATCGCCGCCAACCTGTATGGCACCATCAACGTGACCGAGCGCTACGCCTTTGCGGGGGAGGGGCTTGCCGCCAAGCCGGCGCCGGCTATCCAATCCGTGGTCAATGTGGGGTCGGCGAGTGGGCATACGGGATCGGAGTTTCCTGCCTATGCTGCCAGCAAGGGCGGCGTTATCGCCTACACCAAGAACCTTGCAAACCGTCTGGCGCCGCAGGCTATCGCCAACAGTGTGGACCCGGGTGGCGTTATCACGCCGCTCAACCGTTGCGTGATGGAAGACGAACACCTGTGGAACCAGATTATGGAGCTCACGCCGCTTAAGCGCTGGGCCACCGCCCAAGAGATCGCCGAGTGGATCTACTTTGTGGGCGTGACCAACCGGTTTATGACCGGGCAGAGTCTGTTGATCGATGGCGGCGAGGCTGGCCGCACACAATTTATATGGCCCGAATAGGAAACGCGCCCGGCGGAAAGCCGTCGGGCGCGTTTTTGATGTATCGATTTTTAGCCGAGGCAAGTCCAGTTGACGGGGGTCGAGCCGTGCTGTTCGAGTAGCCGATTGGCTGCCGAGAAGGGACGCGATCCCATAAAGGCGGGGAGTTCTGCCGTGGCGCGGTTGGCCGAAAGCGGCGAGGGGTGCGTGGAGGCCAGGCAGGACTTGTCGGTTGCTTTGCCCGTGCCAGTTGCGACGAGCTTATCTTCGACCATCTGCTGGGCAAAGCGGCCCCATGCCAAAAAGACAACCGGTTGGGGCAGCTGACAGCAGCGCTCGATAACGTAGTCGGTGAGCGTGTTCCAGCCAAGCTTGGCGTGCGAGTTAGCGGCATGCTCGCGCACGGTGAGCGTAGTGTTGAGGAGCAGGACGCCCTGTTGTGCCCATGGTGTTAGATCTCCCGTGGCGGGAATGGGACAACCCAGATCGGCTTTGAGTTCCTTATAGATGTTGCGCAGACTCGGCGGCAACTTGGTTTGCGTTGCGGGGACCGAGAACGACAGCCCCATGGCCTGGTTGGGTTCGTGATAGGGGTCTTGACCCAAGATGACAACCTTGACCTGGTTGGCCGGCGTGTAGGCGAGGGCATTGAGGATGTCGTCTTGTGCCGGGTAGATAGTCTGCTCGGCACGCAAAAGGGCGATGCGCTCGAGCAGCTGGTTCGTAGTGTCACGTACCGGCTGCGGCGCATCGCCCAACCAAGTTGCTATGTTGCGGTCGCGGGTTGCGGTGTCCATGGGGCTCCTTTATGGCAGATGCTCTGTTGGCATCTATTGTAAAGGCGCACCGGTTGCCTTTATGCCGCGGCTGCATGAAGAGCGGGGTCTACGAGGCGCGCTCGGGCGCTCCTGCCATACGAGCGCGTCCATGTGCGCGGAGGCACGGAAGCTCGACGGTTGCCACCATGACGCCGGTGAGGATGAGGGCGGCGCCAAAGAAGGCGATGGGGCTCAGGACCTCGCCAACCAAGAAGAACGAAAAGACGGCGGAGCAGACCGGCTCGAGCGAGAAGGCGAAGCCAGTGGTCTCGGCGGGCACGTGGGGCTGCACGAGCGTCTGGGTGATAAAGCCGTAGGCAGAGCAGATGAGCGCGAGGGCAACGACGACCACGATCTCGCTGGGCGCACTGGGAAGTGTGAAACCGCCAAAGACGCATGCGGCAATGCCCGAGAACAGGCCGCCAAAGCCCAGCTGCCAAACGCCCAGGGACAGCGGATCGACTTCTTCGACAAACCGCTTGGCGACAATGATGTGTCCGGCGTAGACAAAGGCGGAGAGCAGCATGATGAGCGCGCCCGGGTTCAGGCTGGTGAAGTCGGCGCCCGAGAGCAGCAACATACCGCAGGTGACGATGGCGGTGCCGACGAGCACTTTGCGCTCGGGGGCGCGGCGCAGCAGGGCGGCGTTGGCAAACGGCACGATTACGACCGTCAGGCTCTGCAAAAAGCCGGCAGTGGAGGCAGAGGTGAGGCTGGAGCCCAGGCACATGCAAGTGAGCTCGGTTGCCATAATGGCGCCGATGATGGCGGCACGGACCATAAGGTCGCGGTTGATGCGGAAAGCGCGCTTGTGGAAGAGCAACAGGCAGGCCACAAAGGCGATGATGCAGCGTAGCGCGACGATGCTCGTGGCGTTCATGCTGTCCATGCCGATCTTCATGAGGGGATACGAAAAGCCCCATGCGACGGGAACGGAAAATGAGAGCGCGATTGCTTTTTTGCGATCCATGGGACTCCTTTTGTTACAGAACGGTTTCGTAAAAAGGATTCTGCTCCCAGATGTGGATGTAGTAAAGCGAATGTATCTTCAGTATGATTAAGAAACGCTAACGTAGTCAGAAAAAGCTCTGGCAAAACGTTTTACGGCTGCATTGATGCGGAGGCACGATGGCATCGCGGTATCAGATTGTTTGTATGGTGGTCGATCGCGGCAGTCTTAAGGGCGCGGCGGACGAGCTGGGCTATACGCAAAGTGCGGTGAGTCAGGCCGTCAAGGCGCTCGAGCGCGAGCTGGGTACCACGCTTATCGAGCGCGGTAAGCAGGGCGTTTCGCTTACGCGCGACGGTAAACAATATCTGCCATTCCTGCGCCAGATCGTGACCGCCGAGGCCGAGCTCGAGGGCAAGCGCCAGGAGCTGCTGGGGCTTTCGTCGACCGATATCCGCATCGCGACGTTTACCAACGTGAGTCGTACCGTGTTACCGCGCGTGATCCGCGACTTTGGGGCGCTGCACCCGGGCGTACGCTTTACCCTTAAGCAGGGCGACTACACGCGCAACGCCCAATGGGTGCACGACGGCGTAGTGGATTTTTGCTTTACGGCACGTGGGTTTACCGCAGGGCTCGAGAAGCGCGTGGTCTATCACGACGAGTTGGTGGCACTGTTGCCTGTCGCGCATCCGCTGGCGGCAAAGGAAAAGGTGACGCTCGCCGACTTGGCTTCCGAGCCGTTTGTGCTTCTGGATGAGGGCGAACAGAGCCTGGTGCTCGATGCATTCGCGGCGCATGGCCTGTCGCCGCACGTGACGAGCGAGGTCACCGACGACTACACCATCATGGCGATGGTGGAGGAGGGCCTAGGCGTGAGTATGCTCTACCGTCGTACTGTGGAGGGCATGCGTGCCGATATTCGCGTACGTCCCATCGTGCACGCCCCCTCGCGCGACGTAGTGGCTGCCTGGCGCAGCTGGGACACCATGCCCATCGCCACGAGGCGCTTTATCGACTATATGAGCTCGCATATTGTCAATTAATGACTGGCGTGGCGTTGAGTGCTGTGTTTAGCGGGCTGTCGCTTTGGCTTGGGTGACACGATAGGTGCGTGCCGGGTGGCAGAGTAGCACCGCCACGACCATAAAGAACGCCGTGGTGCCCAGGCTGATGGGGTAGACCATCATGATGTTCGCAAAGGTGCGAAAGTGCGGGAACACGCAGAACACCCAATAGAAGCGGATGCCGCAGACGCAGATCATGGTGATGAGGGCGGGCGTGAGCGAGATACCAAAGCCGCGCAGGTAGCCTGACATGTTTTCGTAGAACATGCTAAAGGCGTACGCCGGGAAGATCGAACACACGCGGATATAGCCGATCGAGACGATGTTGGGATCGCTGTTAAAGAGCGACAGGATCTCACGCCCTAGGCCGACAATAACGATGATCGTGGTGAGTGCAACGATACCGCCTTCGACCAGGCAGACCTTGAGCGTCTTGGTGCAGCGGTCGATCTGGCGGGCGCCGTGATTTTGTCCTACAAAGGTGGTGCAAGCCTGGCTAAAGCTGTTGAGCAGGTTGTAGCACACGTACTCCAGACTCATGGCGGCGCTCGATGCGGCCATGACCTCGGTGCCCAGGCTGTTGATGGCGGACTGGATGATGATGTTGGCGACGGCAAAGACGGCGCTTTGGATGCCGGCGGGCAGGCCGATCTTGACGATGCGCTTGAGAGCGACGGGGTCGATAGCCAGGTCGCGTAGGGTGACGCGGACGACGGAGTCGGTCTTGAGCAGGCGGATAAAGAGCGTAGCGGCGCTGACGGTGTAGGCGATGGCGGTGGCGATGGCGACGCCCGCGACGCCCCAGTGGAGTACGGGGACAAAGATGAGGTCTAGGCCAATGTTGAGGACGGTGGACACGGCAAGCGCCTGCAGCGGCATGCGGGTGATGCCGACGGAGCGGAAAATCGCGGCCTCAAAGTTGTAGAGCAAAATCGAGGGCATGCTCAGCAAAAAGACGCGTAGATAGAGTGAGGCGAGCGGCATGGTCTCGGCGGGAACGTTGAGCGCGGCGAGCATGGGCTCGGCAAAGATCTCGCCCAGCGCGATGACGACAAAGCCCACGAGCGCCATTAAAATTGAGGTATGGACGGCGCGTTTGACCATGTTCTGATCGTTGCGGCCGATAGCGTTGGCGATGACCACGTTGGAGCCAAGCGACATGCCAATAAACAGGTTGAGCATAAGACTGGTAAGCGGAACATTGGAGCCGACCGCCGCCATGGCGAGGGTTCCCTGGTCGCCCGAGAAGTTACCGATGATGACCGTGGCGATGAGATTCGACAGCTGCTCCAAGATGCTCGTGGCGGCCACGGGGAAGGCGAACAGGGGAATATTGCGCCACAGCGAGCCGGTGGTCATGTCAATGTGCTTAGATGCGGTATCAGCCATACGCTCTCAATCTCTAACATGCTATATCGTGCTTATTTGCGCAGACGATGATACTCCTAATCGCCTAGTCATTGGGGACGTTCTAAAACGACTACTCATTCAAGAACGTCCCCAATGACTAGGCGGGGAAGGCGTGCGACAATGGTGGGCGTTGTGTTGTTCGCGCTAAGGAGTTGCCATGTTGTTGTGTCCCGTTTGCCATGAGCCGCTGGTGGATGACGAACGCGGTGCTGCATGCACGGGTGGGCACCGGTTTGACCGTGCGTGCGAGGGCTATCTATATCTCCTGCGCTCGTCCAAGAGCGGCGACTCCATGGGCGATCCCAAGTCGCAAGCACGCAGCCGTCGCGACTTTCTGAACCGCGGTTACTATGCGCCGTTGCGCGATGCGATGGTCGAGCTGGTGCGCAAGCAGGTGTCTGAGCGCGCCGCGTCTACGAACGGCCCCATAGCGCTGCTCGATATTTGCTGCGGTGAGGGCTACTACACCAGCGCCATGGGCGCGGTGCCGGGCGTGGATGCTTACGGGTTCGACCTGGGCAAGGAGATGGTGCGCCTGGCCGCCAAGCGCGGCGATGCGACCTATTTTGTGGCCAACATGAAGGATATCCCCGTGGCCGATGGCGCCTTCGATATGGTGACCGAGCTCTTTGCTCCCTTTAACGAGCGCGAATTTGCCCGCGTGCTGGCGTCAGAGGGCTCGCTCTACACCGTGGTGCCGGGCGCCCGTCATCTCTTTGGGCTTAAGGAGGTGCTCTACGACACGCCGTACCTTAACGATGAGAAGCTGCCGAAGACCACCGAGCTCGAGTTAGTCGGAACGCAGCGGGTATCTGCGAATATTACGCTCCAGACCCAGGCCGACATCGAGGCGGTGTTCCAGATGACGCCGTACTACTATCGCACGCGCCCTGCCGACAAAGAGCGCCTGGCAAATCTGGACACCCTTCAAACCGACATCGACTTCATCATCGCCGAGTACCGTCACGGCTAACAACCTGCCAAAAAGGGACAGGTTTATTTTGGCAGGTTTTATCTGGGCAAACGTAAAGGGCCGACCGCGGAGATGCGCGATCGGCCCTTTTTAGTTGCTTGGCTGCAACAGAGGTTATGAGAAGCGGGCGCTTACAGGCGGTCCTTGTTCTCGGCCTTAACGGCGTGTGCCTGCTGAACAAAGAACAGGTCGTACACCACGATGACAAAGGCGCCAAAGTTGATGGCGTCGCCGCCAAACGCGGGAAGCGTGAGCACCGCTTGGGCAAGCGTGGCGACCGCGGCAACAATACCGAGCTTAAACGCGCCGTCCACCTGCGAAGGCTTGTTGGCGCCCTTGATACCGGCGACGCCTGCGGCAAGGTCGACGAGACCCTTGGCGATAAGCACGACCGCTGCGAGCGTGGCGTACGAACCGTACGTGGAATCGAGACCGCCCGTGGCGATACCGACGCCGGCGGTGACGAGGCTGGCGATGCCCAAAACAAAGTAGATGAGAGCAAGGATTTTGAGAGTCTTGCGAGTGAAGCTCATGGCTGGTCCTTTCGATACGAGTACGCCAACTTGGCGCACCCAATGTACTGCACATATGGTGAAGCACATTGTAGTTCAACGCGGCGATGCATGCGTTTGAAAGCGCATTGAGCCCGCGCAGCCAAACCCAACCTTTCAAAAAGGAAAGCTGGGCGTAAGTCAAATCGATGGCAGCGTATGCGCGGCGCTGCGATGATGGGTCCATGGTAAGAGCTGGACCGAAGGAGGAGCCATGATGTACGGAGCAGGGCAAGTGCATGAGCCGCGGTCGTTGGGAAGGCGCATGGGTGATTCTGTGATCGCTGCCGTGTGCACGGGATTGATGGCGGTGCTTTGCATTGGGATGCTGTGGGCCATGTCGCATGTGGGACAATAGCGGACGGTTGGGTGCCGACATAAACGGCGCTCACGTATTCGTTTTGCTTGTTAAGGAGTACCCATGGGCGTCGTCGATCCCTTTTCTGTTGCTCGGTCCGCGGGGCTTGAGCTGATCGGGAAGTCCGAGGGCCTCACGCTCACCGATGGCTCGATGGAGCTGCGTGCCGATTTTGGCCGCATGCTGCCGCGACTCAAGCAGGGCCGTCTGCAACAAGAGCTGCTGGTAAAGGCTGCGCGCACAAAGGGCATCGAGCGACCATGGGCGATTGACGCTACGGCAGGCTTTGGCGAGGATTCGCTGCTGTTAGCGGCCGCGGGCTTTACCGTCGATCTGTATGAGCAGGATTGCGTGATCGCGGCGCTCCTCAAGGACGCCTTGGATCGCGCGGCAGATGATCCGGCGCTTGCGACGGCCGTGGCACGCATGCGCTTACATGCCGGCGAGGACAGCATTGCCGGCCTTCGCCATACAGCTGAGCTGATCGGGCGGGGCGAGCTCACCGCTCCCGACGTGGTATATCTGGACCCCATGTTTCCCGGGCGCACCAAGAGCGCGGCGGTTAAAAAGAAGTTCCAACTCTTGCATCATCTGGAACAGCCGTGCGCCGATGAGGAGACGCTGGTCGAAGCTGCGCTTGCGGTGCACCCGCGCAAGGTCGTTATCAAACGGCCGGTGAAGGGCCCGTTGCTCGCCGGCGTAAAGCCGAGCTATCAGCTTGCGGGCAAGGCCGTTCGCTACGATGTTTTGGTGCCGCCGCGCCCGTAGCTTGCGCGCGATAGCTGGCGCTCCGTCAGTGCCGTGCCGATGCGGCGCCTATTTCCAAGGGTGCGACGTCAGGTGCCATCCACCGCAGTATTCGCATTTGTAGCAGGCCAAACCGCGCCGCCCGCGGTTTTCGCAGTCGGCCATAACGGCCTCGGCCTCGGCACGCGTGTCGTAACGGTTTTTGCGTTCGCACGACTTGTAGCGCCAGGCCTCATCGCGCTTGGCGTCCAGGGCGTCGCGGTGCTCGTCTTCGCGTGCAAACAGGTCGCTCATATCGCCGCCGGTAGCAGCGCCCAAAAACTCGCTTTTGGCCTTTGACCAGGCGGCTCGCTTTTTGCTTCCCATCTGCTTCGCGCCCTTCTCAAAACGTTGGTATCATTGCTCAATCAAAGTGATACCAATAAACGTGAGGTCGCCGCGTGATGATCAGAAAAACCCTCGATACCGACATTCCCGCCGTCATGACTATCTATGACACGGCCCGCGCCTTTATGCGCGCGCATGGCAACGCCACGCAGTGGCCCGAGGGCACACCTTCTGCCGAGCAACTGGCTGCCGATATCGCCGCCGGTGGTAGCTATGTGTGCGAAGTCGACGGTCGCGTGGTGGCGACGTTTGCCTTTTTACCAGGACCGGACGAGTGCTATGACGTAATTGAGGACGGTCAATGGCGCAGCGACACTCCGTACGCCGTGCTGCACCGTGTGGCATCCGACGGCACCGTGCACGGTATCGCGGCTGCGATGTTTGCCTTTGCCAAGGAGCGCGCCGATCACCTGCGCATCGATACGCACCGGGACAACCTACCCATGCAGGGTGCGAGCCTCAAGGCCGGATTTGAGCGCGCCGGCATCGTGTATGTGTCGGACGGCACACCGCGTGTTGCGTTTGACTGGCTGCGCGAGGCATAAGATCGAGGGCACGTATCAACAATTCGCGCGAACGAAAATGGCTCCGGGTGGGGCCATTTTCGTTCGCTGCACTGTTTTGCAAGCCGGCTTTCGCAAGGCGCGAACCTACGAAAATCGCCGCGCGGCAACGCGGGGCGATGAGCTCGGTCGGGGGACAGGGCCCGCTTCGCCCGCCGGCTCGTAAATTGTATCATCCAGTGTGGAACGAGGATGCCCGTTGCCGCGTGCGATGGGCTTGCAATAAGAGGAGAGCCATGTCGAAGCAAGCGGTCGTTGGAATCTTGGCGCATGTCGATGCCGGCAAGACCACGCTGGCCGAGGCCATGCTGTTCAACGCGGGTCGCATTCGCAAGCGCGGGCGCGTGGACGATGGCGATTCGCATCTAGATACGAACGAGATCGAGCGCGAGCGTGGCATCACGATCTTCTCGTCGCAGGCCGTGCTCGACCATGGCGATACCCACGTCATGCTTGTGGATGCGCCCGGCCATGTCGATTTTTCTGCCGAGGCGGAGCGCACGTTGCGCGCCCTGGACTACGCGATTTTGGTTGTGGGTGCCAACGATGGCGTGCAGGGGCATACCGAAACCCTGTGGCGCCTGCTTGCGCGCTATGACATCCCGACGTTCATCTTTATCAACAAGATCGATCTTGAGAACCCTGGTCACGATGTACTGCTGGCGCAGCTCGGCCGGCGGCTTTCCGAAGGTTGCCTGGATGCCAACGAACTGCTGACGGGTGGTGCCGTTCAGGAGGACGCTGCTGCATTGGACGAGGGTGCGCTCGAGGAGTTTCTTGAGGCGGGTGAGCTTTCCGTCGCAACGCTGTCGCGCATGGTTGCCGAGCGCAAGCTCTTTCCCTGTTTTGCCGGCTCGGCGCTCAAGGACCAAGGCGTGGACGAGCTGCTGGACGGCATATGCGCGCTGATGCGTGAACAGGCATGGCTTCCTGAGTTTGCCGCGCGCGTCTATCGTGTCAGCCGCGGGGATCGCGGCGAGCGCTTGGCTTGGGTTAAAGTGACCGGCGGCACGCTGCATGCCAAGCAGATGATTGACGGACGTTCCGGTGCCGAGACATGGGAGCAGAAGATCGACCAAGTGCGCATCTATAACGGCGAGAAGTATGAGCTTGCCCAAGAAGTTGCCGCTGGCGGTATTTGTGCCGTGACGGGTCTTGCGCACGTTCGCCCAGGGGACGCCCTGGGTGCGGAGCCCGCGGGCGATGCACCTGTCATTGCGCCGGTCCTCACCTATACGGTGCTTCCGGGCGAACACGATGTCCATGCGGTGTTCAAAGCGCTGACTGAGTTGGCGGACGAAGATCCCATGCTCGGCGTAAGCTGGAATACGCATCTGGAGCAGATTCGCCTGCAGCTGATGGGCGCCGTGCAGCTCGAGGTCGTGCAGCGGGTGTTGGCAGATCGCTTTGGCCTTTCGATTGATTTTGAGTCTGGCGGCATTCTCTATAAGGAGACTATTTCGCAGCCGGTCGAGGGCGTGGGGCACTTTGAGCCACTGCGCCATTATGCCGAGGTGCATCTGAGCCTGGAGCCGTTGCCAGCGGGTTCGGGCGTGCAGTTTGGCACCGTGACCTCGACCGACGAGCTCGATCTTAACTGGCAGCGTCTGGCACTTACTAACGCCATGGAGCGCGATCACCTGGGCGTGCTGGCCGGCTCGCCCATCACCGATGTACGCATTACGCTCACAGGTGGCCGTGCGCATGCCAAACACACCGAGGGCGGCGACTTTCGCCAGGCCACGTACCGCGCGATTCGCCAGGGTTTGATGCAGGCGCGTGAGGCCGGCGCGGCGGTGCTGTTGGAGCCGTGGTATCGCTTTGAGCTCGAGGTGCCGGGGGAGTGCGTGGGCCGGGCACTCACGGATGCCACGCGCATGGGTGCCGAGTACGAGCCGCCGACGATGGCGGGGGACCGGGCGAAGCTTGTGGGTCGCGTGCCGGCATCCGAGGTGCAGGACTATGCCCTGGAGGTAGCTGCCTACACAAGCGGCCGCGGTCATCTGTACCTGGAGTTCGCCGGTTATGCGGCTTGCCATGATGCCGAGCGTGTAATCGAGACTGCCGCCTATGAGCCCGAGGCCGATCTGCCCAACACGCCTGATTCGGTCTTTTGCTCTCACGGTGCCGGTTACACGGTCAAATGGTACGACGTACCCGCCGCGGCGCACGTAAAGGTCGATCCCTCCACCTTCCGCCCCTGGCGAGCAGCAGACGCCGCCTTTTTCGGCCACATGTGCCATTAGGGGACGGGGTGGAAATGGTAGGTTTTCTGGTCCTCTAGTCCTTGACAAATTGGTTTTGGTGCCAGCGTGACAAATTGTCAGTCCCTTTGTCAGATTAAGTTGGTATAACTCGGTACAAGTTGGTATAACTATTGCCAGGGTTTGCCAATCCGAGGAGTCCGACATGAATCCAAATCCCTTTAAGCCCACTGCCGGCAAGCGGCCCCCGATACTCATCGGCCGCGAGTCGGTCATCGAAGATTTTGAGGAAGGGCTCGACAACGGCGCTGGAGCGCCGGGCAGGCTCATGCTCATTACGGGAAACCGCGGCTGTGGCAAAACGGTTCTCTTGCGGGAGCTGCAGCGTTTAGCTAGCGAGCGCGGATGGGCGGTTGTCTCCGATTCCGCTTCGCTTGGCTTATGCGACCGCTTGGCCGACGCGCTTCGCTCGAATAAACCCGTTGTGACGTCAATGGAGTTCGGTCCGTCGTTTGGCCGGATGTCGGTCGAGGCGGCGCGAGCAAAGGGCGAGGCGTTGCGAGGGCTGGTCAACGAGCGCCTCAAGAAGCTCGGTCCAGGCAAGGGCATACTGTTTGCGATCGACGAGGCGCAATCGGCGTCTATCGAGGAACTGGCGGCTCTTGCCGTTCTCTATCAGCAGGTGCTCGGAGACCAGGATGCCACGGGATTGCCCGATAGCGACCAGCGCGGTCTTGCGCTGGTGTTCGCCGGCTTACCCAGTATGGTTGATGACTTGCTCGAAGAGCCGAGCGTGACGTTTTTGCGGCGTGCTCAGCAGCGTACGCTGGGGGCGATTTCTTTGCCCAAAGTGCGCGATTCGTATATCCAGACGGTCAAAGACGCTGGTCTTTACGTTGATGCGGAGACGGCGGACCTTGCGGCGCGCAAGAGCATGGGGCATCCCTATATGGTTCAGCTGGTGGGATATTACATGTGGCGCTCTACTGTCCGGCGTGGCTCGCAGGTCATTGAAGTGTGCGATGTCGAGGCTGGCTACGCCGATGCCGTCTCTGAGTTCTATGAAGCGGTCGACGCTCCCTTGTATTACGGGTTGCGCAGTCCGCAGCGTCTCTTTATCGAGGCCATGGCGGCTGACGAGGGCAAACCGACGCGCATGGCGGATATCATTGAGCGTTGCGATCGCACCCAGAGCTGGGCGAGTAAATATCGTGCAAGTCTGATTCGCGAGCGCGTCATCGAGGCTGCCGGATACGGCCTCGTCCGGTTTACCGTGCCCATGCTGGGCGCGTACATTCGCGATCGAGTTATATGGCATGAGTAGGGTGATAAAGGTGACGGAACAGAAGATGAACCCGCAGGCTATCGAGGTGCGTGGCGCGCGCGTCCATAACCTCAAAGACATCGATATCGATATTCCGCTGGGAAAGCTCGTGGGCATTGTCGGCGTGTCGGGTTCGGGCAAGAGTTCGCTGGCACTCGGGGTTCTTTATGCCGAGGGCTCGCGCCGCTACCTTGACGCGCTCAGCACCTATACCCGCCGTCGTCTGACGCAGGCCGAGCACGCCCAGGTGGACGAGGTGCTGCACGTGCCAGCGGCGCTCGCATTACATCAGCGCCCCAGCGTACCGGGCGTGCGCTCGACCTTTGGTACCATGACCGAGCTCAACAATAGCCTGCGTCTACTCTTTAGCCGTTGCGCCCATCACGTGTGCCCGCATTGCGGGGCGCGTGTGGAGCCGAGCCTTAACGTGGCTGCGGGCCTGTCGCTCACGTGTCCGACATGCGGCCGCGAGTTCTACGCGCCGAGTGCCGAGGATTTGGCTTTCAATAGCGGCGGTGCGTGCCCTACCTGCGGCGGCACCGGTGTCATGCGCGAGGTAGACGAGGCGAGTCTGGTGCCCGACGAGTCAAAGACCATCAACGAGGGTGCGGTGCTTCCCTGGGGCACGCTCATGTGGGACCTGATGAAGCAGGTGGCCGGCGAGATGGGCGTGCGCACCGACGTGCCGTTTAACCAGCTCACGCCTCAAGAGCGCGACATCGTGTTTCACGGCCCGGCGGTTAAGAAGCACATTCTCTACGTTCCCAAAAACGGCGAGGGCGCCACGCCGCTCGACTTTACCTATTACAACGCCGTCTATACCGTTGAGAATGCGCTCGCCAAGGTTAAGGACGATAAGGGGCTTAAGCGTGTGGCTCGCTTTTTGCGCGAGGGACCATGCCGTGACTGCGCCGGCACGCGTCTCTCCGAGGCTGCGCGCCAGCCCCAGGTGCGCGGTATCAATCTGGCTCAGGCCGCGGCCATGACGCTTGGTGATGCGATCGAGTGGGTGCGCGGGGTGCCCGCATCCTTGCCGGCCGAGATGCGGCCCATGGCGACGGATATCTGCGATTCGTTTTTGAGCACGGCTCGTCGTCTGGTCGACCTGGGTCTCGATTACCTTTCGCTCGATCGCGCCGGTGCCACGCTCTCCACGGGTGAGCGCCAGCGCGTGCAACTCGCCCGCGTGGTGCGCAACCGATCGACAGGCGTGCTCTATGTGCTGGACGAGCCCTCAATTGGCTTGCATCCTGCCAATGTCGACGGCTTGGTGGGCGTAATGCGCGACCTGGTGGATGACGGCAATACCGTGGTTGTTGTCGACCACGATACACGTGTGCTGGCGGAGGCTGATTATCTGGTCGAGATGGGCCCCGTTGCCGGAGCAGGCGGCGGCAACGTAATCGCCGCTGGTACGGTAGACGAGGTCGAGCAATCGCAGGACAGCCGTATCGCGCCGTTTTTGCGCGCCGAGCCCAAGCGCTTGCGTCCGCAGGTGACTGACGACGAAATGTTCGACCAGGGCCATATCCGCATGGCGACCGATACCATCCATACCGTCAAGCCGCTCGAAGTCGATATTCCGCGCGGTCGCTTGGTCGCGGTTACGGGTGTTTCGGGTTCGGGCAAGACGACGTTGGTGCTCGAGACGCTCATCCCGGCGCTTAAGGCGCAGGCAGCTGGCGAGTGCTTGCCACGCCACGTGCGCTGGATCGATGCCGAGGGCATTGCGCGTGCCAACCTGATTGACGCCACGCCCATCGGTGCCAACGTGCGCTCGACGGTGGCAACCTATGCCGACATCCATGATGAGCTGCGCCGCGCCTTCGCCCGTACGCCCGAGGCCAAGGCAGCCGGCTACAAGGCGGGCGCCTTTAGCTACAATACCGGCGCCTTGCGCTGCCCTACGTGTGATGGCACGGGCTCGATATCGCTCGACGTGCAGTTTTTGCCCGATGTCGAAATCGTCTGCCCGGCATGTCACGGCTCACGTTATGCAGACGCGGCTTCGCATATCCATCGCGAGGGCAAGGACGGGAGTCTGCTTACGTTGCCGCAGCTCATGGACATGAGTGTGGACGAGGCCATCGACGCCACGGTGGGGCTCAAGAAAGTTCAGACGCGCTTGCAGACCTTGCACGACCTTGGCTTGGGCTATCTCACGCTCGGTGAGCCCACGCCGGCGCTCTCGGGCGGCGAGGCGCAGCGTCTTAAGCTCGCGAGCGAGATGGGCCGCGTGCAGGACGATGCCGTATTTGTGTTCGACGAGCCCACGATCGGCCTGCATCCGCTCGATGTTCAGGTGTTGCTGAATGTGTTCGACGGCCTTGTTGCCAAAGGCGCCACGGTTATCGTGATCGAACACGATCTCGACCTTATCCGTAACGCCGATTACGTGATCGACATGGGCCCGGGCGGTGGCGACGCCGGCGGGCAAATCGTCTGCGCTGGCACGCCGGGCGACATCGTGGCCTGCTCCAAGAGCATTACCGGCCGCTATCTATAGACAATGAGGCAAAGGGACAGCCCCTTTGCCTCATTGATGCCTATTTCACGCATTGAGCCGCGAGATAGTCGCGGAAGAATGGCAATTCAAATGCGACGAGCCCTCGTCCTCGTTCTCCGATGATGCCGGCATCTAGCATGCGGCGTCGGTAGCGGGAGACCTGCTGCGGCGAACGCTTAAGGCGCTCGACAAGGTCAGCGGTGGTGGACTCTTCCTCGTCGTCGAGCATGGCGATGAGGAATCGCTTGTCCTCCGCAGTGAGTTCCCGATAGGTTGCCGCGAGGATTCGGTCGTCCATCTCGTCGCGCGCGATTTTGATTCCCAGGTCAAAGTCGCGCGACGAGATTTCCTTCGAATCGCTTGTGAGATCCCAGGCACGGTAGCCTACGAGTTGCAATAGGAAGGGAAAACCAGAGATCGAGCGAACGGCTCTATCGATTCCCTCAGCGTCTGCCAGGCGATCGTTTTCCTGGATTGTGCGAATCAAGGCTTCGCGTACGTCATAGTCGGCAATGCGACCCAGATGATATTGTTGCGCGCGGCGAAGGAACGAGACCGTCTTGTGGTTCAGTAGCGTTGATACGTTGTTGGGAAGTCCCGCCATGAGCAGCGCGACGCGTTTCCCGTCGGTCACAAAGTGCTGATACGTCGCTGCGAGCTGAATCATCTCGTCGAGTGTCGGGTCCACCTCGTCAACCGTGACGAGCAGACCGGTGCCCGCCTCGTTGAGCTGGTCGATGATGTCGCTCATGCGATAACGCCAGGTTGAGGCATCGCGAACGCGATTGACCTCGATGCTGCCGAGTGGTGCAATTCCGAGACCGGTGACTTCGAAGTTGTAAGACGGGTCGATGAGATGGCCTGCGGCACGTTTCGCCCCGAACTCGATTTCCTCAAGCATTCCCGGGAGCGCGGTCGTTTTTACGGCTATCCAGCCGTGGGATTCCGCCCTTGTCGCGAGCGACGACATGAGAGCGGTTTTACCGGTTCCACGCGCGCCTGAGAAAATCGAGGTCAATTCTGGGCGCCTGCGCTGACTCAAGAAGGCACGGTCCAGATCACGAATGATCTCCTGCCTTCCGGCAAGATGTGCGGGAACCTCACCAAAACTAGGAGTAAACGGGTTTTCGAGATACTCCACTGTGCCCTCCTTCAGCGTCTCGAGTTAACTTCATTTTATTTTAGTTAATTTCAGTTAAAAGCGATTAATTACGTTTAACTATATGGCGCTTGAATGTGACAAAGGGACTGTTCCTTTGTCACATTCCCGGAAAGCCTGTTTGGCGTAGGGCCTCGTAGAGGACGATGGCGGCGCTGTTGGAGAGGTTGAGTGCGCTGATGCGGTAGTCGTCCGGATTGACGAAGTTGCCGCAGATGTCCTGTTGAAGGATGGCCTCGTGGCTGTCTTGGGTATGCCCGAGCGATTCCTCGTGGGCTTCCCAAGCCTCGGCGTTATCGAGTGAGTCGCAATCGCGCAGCATGGGGATGCGCTCGCAACGCTCGGGCGCCGCGGCAAGCAGTAGCTCGGGAATGCCCGAGCTCTCGCTGCCAAAGACCAAATAGTCGCCGTCGCGGTAGGTGCTTTGCGCATAGGTTCGGCGCGCCTTTTTGGTCAGCAGATGCAGGCGCTCGTCGGCGGGGGAGAGACCGTTGCGCGCAAGGAAATCCTCCCAGCCGGCATAGGTCGTCACGTCCAAGTTTTGCCAGTAGCCCAGGCCGGCGCGACGTACCGTCTTGTCGTCGAGCGAAAAGCCCAGCGGCTCCACCAGATGCAGGCGGGCGCCAGTGACCACGCAGGTACGGCCGATATTGCCCGTATTGGCCGGAATCTCGGGCGCATACAGCACAATGTTGAACATGAATCTCCTTGGCTCAGAACGAAAAACCACCACGAAGGGCACCTTCGTGGTGGTTTGGCGGCTACGTAGGCGGAAAATGCCCGCTTGGATAAACCTAGGCGCGGTGCCAGTCGGTCAGGCAGGCATCGAGGGAGGCAATGAGCGCATCCTTGTCCATGTGACGGCCGATGATGCACAGGCTCGTCATGCGGTCGCCCGTCTCGTCCCAAATCTGCATGATCTCGGGGTTCTCGTCGATGATCTTCTGCTTCTCGCCCTCGGGCGCCGAGTCAACGAACAGGCCGTTCTCCATCAGGCGCATCTGGTGGCCAGCCTGCTCGAACATGTAGCACATGTCCGGATCGCCGGTCTGCCACAGCGGACCCTTGACGCGGATGACCTCGTCGGGCCACTCCTGCTCAACAAAATTGGTGAACTTCTGCAGGTCAAACGGCTTGCGGCGCGAGTACACAAAGGTCTCGATATCGTACTCGAGCACCTCGGGGTCGTCGTGCTCCTCGGGATGCTCCATGGCCTCGATCCAGGCGGCGGAGTTGTAGGCGCGCATAAAGTCGAAGCGGTCGGTGTCGAGCAGCTCCTCCATAGGAACCTCGCCGTTTTGAGCCTCGACAATCACAGCGTCCTTCTGCAGGCTGCGCACGATGGCCTTGAGCTCGGCGATCTGCTCAGGGCTCACGGTGTCGGTCTTGTTGAGGATGAGCGTGGAGCAAAACTCAATCTGCTGGATGAGCAGGCTTTCGATGTCGTCCTCGTCGATATCCTCGGCCAGCAGGTCGCGACCGCCGTTGAACTCGTCGTACATGCGGGCGCAATCGACCACGGCCACAATGTTGTCGAGCGCGAGCTTGGGCTCGCCGCCCACCTTGGCCTCGTCGCAGAAGCTCGAGATGGTGTAGGCGATGGGGATAGGCTCGCAAATGCCCGATGCCTCGATGATGATGTAGTCGAAGTTGCCCGAATCGGCGATGCCCTGCAGCTGGTTGGCCAGGTCATCCGAAAGCGTGCAGCAGATGCAGCCGTTGGTGAGCGGGATGAGGTCATCGGTCTCGGAAAGGCCGCCGTCGGCGATAAGGCTGGCGTCGACGTTGATCTCGCCGATATCGTTGACGATCACGGCGGCGCGGATGCCGCCGTCGTTAGCGAGGATGTGGTTGAGCAGCGTGGTCTTGCCGGCACCGAGGTATCCGGTAAGCATGATGATCTTCACGGGTTTGTTGGGCATGTGCCCTCCTTTGTTAGACATGGCTTACAGTTGAATCTTATGCCAAACGCCTGCTCTTATACCCACGAGCCGGCAAATAACACAAGCTACTCCCAGGCTCCCCATACATCGGGGCAATAACCGACGGTGGCCTTTTTGCCGTTGCGCACGATGGGTTCGGCGAGAACCTGCTGGTTCTCGAGCAGCTTGTCAAAGCGCTGGCTGGGGGTGAGGTGCTGGATGAGCGCGAGCGTCTCCTCGTCCTTGGCCTTGGGGTTGAGTAGCTTGTCGATGCCGCCGACCGCCTGCATCACGCTCGTGAGCTCGCCCTTGCTCATCTCCTTTTCCTTAAGGTCAATAAACTGCACCTTAATGCGGCGCTCCTTAAAATAGCGCTGGGCCTTTTTGGTGTCGAACGACTTTTTGGTGCCGAAGATTTGAATATTCATTTATTGTTCCGCCGTTCTAACGAACGGCGGAACTGAGGGCAGCGTCGGCCGGTTAAGCGGTTTGGGAAAACCGCGTAACTAAATCGTCGGGCGCGGGCAAAAGCCCAGCGCCCTCCTCTTTCAAGGCACCTTGCCTCATCAGCTGGCTTTTCGCTGACATTGATAGGACATCGAGGTTACCGCCGCTGGACTTATCGAATGAAGTTGGTCGTTGCGCGATCTGCCTCTGGTGCGTTGATACCGGCGGCCTGTCCTGCCTCGATACAGCGCAGGAGCCAGGCCATGTTTTTGCCGATGTTTCGCATGGTGGCAAGGCCCTCGGCATCCCCATCGGCGTCGCCGGGCACGCGGCCAAACACGTTGTTCCAGTAGGTGGAGGCAACTACGGGCATTTGCTTAATGGTGAAGTACTTGTTGAGCACATCGAAGGTGGTCGAGGTGCCGCCGCGACGGGCGACGGCGACCGCGGCGCCGGGTTTGTGCTCAAAGGCATGCCCGCCTGCATAGAAGGCGCGATCGAGGGCCGAAAGGATGCGTCCGCTGGGGTGCGCATAGTAGACGGGTGAGCCAAAGACAAAACCATCTGCCTGCTCGGCGGCAGCGATGAGCTCGTTCACCACGTCGTCGTCAAAGGTGCAGCGACCGCCAAGCTTGCCGCACAGGCCACAACCGATGCAATCGCGAATGGGCTTGGCGCCCAGCTGAAACACCTCGGTATCAATGCCTTCTGCATTAAGTTGCTCGGCGACCTCGGCGAGTGCGCGGGCGGTGTTGCCGTTTGCCTTGGGACTGCCATTGACCAAAAGAACCTTCATCACAAACTCCCTCTGCTTTTGGTGACTTCTGCAGAGGATTATCGCACGATGGGGGAGGCGGTGCGGGCGCGGTGCTAATCCAGTTTGGTACCTGGCACCTGCACGGCTTTCCCGAGCAACGCTTTAAGCTCGTTCAAAATGGAAACAGGCTGACGGTCGACGCCGTCCAGATGGAGCGTGGCCACGCGAATGGGCGGCTGATATTCAAGCGAGCCGATGAGCACGGGAGAACCCAAGAACCGTTCGATGTCGCTTGCGATCTCATCGATTGCCTCGGGGCCGAGCTCATCGAAGAGTGCCACGAATGTCGGCCCCGTCGAGCGGAACAGGCGGCCCTTGCCGCGCGAACAATCCATGAGGCAGGCGGCGCTTTCGGCGAGCACGCGGTCGCCTGCATCGAATCCAAAGCGGGCATTGACCTCGGCGATATCGTCGACCTTAATGGCAATAAAGCCTGCCTCGTGCGGCACGCGGCGCATCTCTCCAATAGCGTTGACCAGCGCGTGGACATCGCCCAGGCCCGTTACCGAGTCGGTCGTATCCGCTAGGCTTCGGTTGACGATAATGCCCACATACATGCTGGGCTCGGTATCGGTGCCGTCCAAGCGGTAGCCCGTGCAGTCGCAAAGCGCGTATTTTCCGGTGGCATCCATTACGCGATACTGCATGTAGTGGAAGTGCCACGTGCCGTTTATCACCATGTCGAGCTCGGCGCGTACGTTGTCGCGGTCCTCGGGATGAACGCGGGCGAGCCACATGTCGAGTGAGTTAAAAGGGTGCTGGGAAGGCAGGTCAAAATCGCGCACGGCGTTAACCGACCATTGCGATTCTCCAGTATCGAGGTTAAGGATGAACGGATAGCGCGTCTCGGAGCTCATGGAGATCGCTTGGAACACCCGGTCGTTGCAGGGAAGCTGATCGACGATTGGGCGTTGCGGCGCGTCATTGTTTTCCGGTTGCTGTACACGATGCATAAGCTTATAGCGATACATCTTGCGATCGGCATCCATCGTCATCTGGCGACGCGTGTCGCCGGCAAGTGGATCGACGCGCGAGCAGCCAAAGCTAAAGCTGGCGATCATGGGCGCCTTGCCATCTGAGCTCGCCTCGATCAGCCCGGCACGTACCTGCTCCAAGCGCTGCTCGAGTTCAGTCTCGTTTGCGGAGAGCGAGATAAGCACAAACTCGTCTCCGCCGATACGGAACAACATCTCATCGTGCTCCATGGTTTCGGAGAGCGTGCGGCAGATGCTCAGAATATAGCGATTGCCTTCGGCGTGGCCAAACCTATCATTGCAATTCTTGAGATGGTCGATGTCAATATAGGCGCAGGTGAAGGGGTCGCCTTTGCGCCAGAGTTGCTCGACGTGACGGTCGAGTCCGCTGCGGTTGCCCAAGTTGGTGAGCGGATCGATATAGGCGTTGCGCTCAAGCAGCTGGCGCTCTTGTTGCAGGATGGCATGCGTCTTTTGCAGTTGCTCACCAACGGCGCGTAGCTCAGCAGGCAGCGCGGCAACATCGAGTTCGGCGGTCGAGATGCCATTCGCAAGTCGTTGGAGATAGGCAATAATCAATTGCTCACCCAGGCGATATGACTCGTTCATGATGGATAACCTCCTTGGGCGGAACAATGGTTTGTATCATATCCCCAATTCGGTTTGAATTGGGGATATAAGTCAGCTAATGGAGGCAAATTCCCCCTTCGGCGGTGGCGTTTTGCGCGCGAGCGTATCAGTTGTTATTGCCACCATCGAGCAATGCCTCAAAATCCTTCGCCGGCATGGGGCGGTAGTAGAGGAAGCCCTGAGCGTAGCGGGCGCCCATTTGTCGTAGCATGTTCGCCTGTTCATTTGTCTCGACGCCTTCGACCTCGACGGGCAGATGGAGCGACTGCGCCATTTCGAGCATCGATGAAATGATTTGCGTGCTGCGGCCTTGATCGCGATCGGTGGGTACAAAGGCGCGGTCGAGCTTGATGACGTCGACGTTGACGTTCTTGAGCATCGCGAGCGTGGACTGACCGGTGCCAAAATCGTCCATATAGGTCGAGAAGCCGCGGGTGTGCAGGTCGGCCGTCAGTTTGTCCACGGCCTCGGACTCTCCCGTATAAGCCGTCTCGGTGATCTCGATACGCATGAGCTCGGGCGGTAGGTTGTATTGGGCGGCGAGCGCCCCCATATGCTCGGCAACGTCGCAGGCAAGGATATCCACGCGCGACACATTAAGCGAAACCGGAACCACACGAAGCCCTCGATCGATGCGCTCGCGCAGCCACGAGGCGACACCCTGCCAAATGTACTTGTCGAGCGTCACCACAAAGCCGCTTTCCTCGAGTGCGGGGATAAACGTTGCGGGCGAAATGAGAGAGCCGTCCTTGTCAATCCAGCGCGTGAGTGCCTCGGTGCCAATGATCTCGCCGGTTTCCATGTCGACCTGGGGCTGCAGGTAGTACGTGATGCGGCCGTTTGAGAGCGCATACTGGAACTCGGTTAGCGTGTGGTGGAACGCAACCTCATGCTCATATTCCTCGGGGCGGAAAACGGCAATGCGCTCCTTAAAGTCGTTTTTGGCGCGTCGATTGGTAAACATGGCCTTGGCCTGCGCGTCGATAGTGATTTCCTCATTGGAGTCGATGGGGTAAACGCCCATGGACGGCCAAAAACCTACGCCGTCGTTGTGCTTGGCTACAGCCTCGCGCACGCGCGCATAGACTCGGTGAACGAAATCGTGCTCAAAGGGTATGAGCAGACAAAAGTCATCTTGGCCCCAGTACCCTGCGACGCCCATATCGGCATTCTCGATGTCCTTGAGGACCGTGCCCACATCGGCGAGTACGCGGTCACCCTCGGCCTGGCCGTGCCATTCATTAAACAGGCGCATGTGGCCCATGTCGACCGTGGCGATGCACCAGGTGCCGTCGCGCCTTGCCTCGAGAAATGCGTTGGCGCGCCGCATAAACTCGCTGGGTCGATAGAGGCCCGTGAGCATATCGATGCGTTCGGCGATTGCGCTTTTGCGTTCGACCTCGGGTATAGGGAGGCTGTCGTTGGGGACAAGCCCGCCAGCTGTGCGAAGGCGACGATCGAGTTCGCCCAAAACAGTCGATGCTTGGGAGTCCAGGCGTTCGTAAAAGGTTGGGACGACAAGACAGACGGGAGCAATGGTGTCGCCTGCGATTTGCACAGGAGCGAAAACGGCCTCTTTAAGGTGGCGGGTCAGTTGCTCGAATGCCTCGTGGTCCAAATCGTTGCTGAGCACGACAAACTGGACGCTTCGTGAACGGTAGACCCGGCTCCTGCCGCGGGTGATCGACAGCATGCGGCCCGCGTATTCGGCAAGCATGTTGTCGACAGCCTCGGCCCCGTAGAGCTCGTTGAGCTTTGTCGTGCCACGAACGCGCACCGCTATAAGCCCTGTCTTGCAACGGTCGAGGCGGCAGGTATCGATGGCATTGACCAGCATGCGCTGCGTTCCGAGGCCTGTGGCGGCGTCGACGGTTTCGGCAAGTGAGTGGTTGACGAGCTCGCCGACATAGAGCGAGGGGACATTTCCGTCGCCGTCGATACGAAATCCGCGAGCACGGCAAAGGACGTAGTCGCCGACGGCGTTGCGCACACGATACTGCATGACGCGACGGTGCTTGGTGCCGTTATAGACCTGGTCGATGTCGTTGATGTAGGCCTCAAGGTCGTCGGGATGGACGCGCGTTTTCCAGTAATCGCGACAGTTGTCTATGTGCTCTGAGGGAAGGCCAAGATCGCGCAAGGCGCCTTGTGACCAAAGGGTGCGATGTTTGTCCAAGTTCTCGATAAAGAAATAGCGGCCCTCGTTGAGCATCGAAAAGGCGTCGAAAATGCGATCGCTTATTTCGAAGTCGTCGGCGTGGACTTGCGTGATATTGCGTCGATCAAGGTGCATGGCATGACGTAGCTTGTAGTCGTACATGCGATGGTCGGCATCGAGCGTCATGCGATTGGGGGCTTCGCCCAGGGCGGGGTCGGCATACGACACTCCATAGCTAAACGAGCGGGGCATCTCGGAATCATTGTTTTTGAGCAGGACCGTTCGGCAGTGTTCCAGACGTTCGGCGAGGTCGTCCTCGGTCGCAATCGTAGATAGGATGGCAAACTCGTCGCCGCCTATGCGAAACGCCGCTTCGTCCACTTTCATATACAGCTTGAGATAGAGGCTTACCTGCAAAATATAGCGGTTGCCCTCGTCATGGCCAAAGACGTCGTTGCAGTGCTTGAGATTGTCGATATCGATGTACGCCATGGTAACGGGGGTGTCCTGCTCCCAGAGCTCCTCGAGGGAACGGGCAAAGCCGCCGCGGTTGCCAAGTCCGGTAAGCTGGTCGGTAAAGGCAGTCCTAATCAGATCATCCTGACGCTCGAGAAGGTCGCGAACGGTCTTTTCGAGCGTTTCGGTGTAATTGCTGACAGTATCCATGTCGTAAGCGGCTTTCTGAGGTCGGGCGGATTGCGTCGGGCGAGCTCGTTGTGCACACGCGTTGTTGTTCGGCGCTTTGCGTGTATCCAGGCCCCGCCTTGCTGCGTTGTTGGGTTACTTTACCGGCTAATGTTCGCTGTTGATAACTACTGCGTAGTATAAACAACAGCACACAATTATATATGGGTGCACATGCTGTGGGCGGCCATTATTCGACAAACGGCAGCGCGACGATGCGATGTCCGATAAAAATGCGACTGAGACGATATATGTTGACGGGTATACTTGTCCCGGTTTTAAACGCAGGAACGGAGATGGTCGCATGGCACAGCCGGATACGACGCGCACGGTGGGACTCGCGCTCGAGGGAGGCGGCTACCGCGGTATGTATACGGCGGGCGTGCTTGACGTTTGGATGGAGCACGGTTTGACCTGCGACCATATGGTGGGTGTCTCGGCGGGCGCGGCGTTTGGCTACAACTTTAAATCGCGCCAGATCGGCCGCGCCATTCGCTACAACAAGGCCTATTGCGCCGATAAGCGCTATGCGGGTGTAGCAAGCTGGCTGCGAACCGGCGATATGTTCAATGCCGATTTTGCCTATCACGAGGTGCCCATCGAGCGCGATCCCATCGACTTGGAGGCGTATCGTGCCTGCCCCATGCGATTTACGTGCGTGTGTACCGATATCGAGACGGGCAAGGCCGTCTACCACGACCTGCCCTATGGCGACGAGAGGGATATCGAGTGGATCCGGGCGTCGTCGGCGATTCCCGTGGCGACGCGTCCCGTTGTCATTGAGGGCCGTAAGTACCTGGATGGTGGCGTGGCTGATTCCATTCCCAGCGCATGGCTGTTTGCGCAGGGGTATGACTGCAATATCGTGGTACTCACGCAGCCGGCGGGCTTTGTGAAGCAGCCCAACAGCGTGATGCCTATGCTGCGGCGCGTGTTCCGTCACTACCCAGAGTTTGTCGCAGCGCTTGAGCACCGGCATGAGGTTTACAATGCCACGCTCGATGACCTGGCACGTCGCGAGGCTGCCAGCGAAATTTTTGTGGTGCGTCCGAGTGAATCGGTGAAGGTGCCGTCGCTGTGCCGCGAGCCCGATGAGCTCGAGCGCATCTACCAGATCGGCCGCCACGATGCGGAGGCGACTTTGCCGGCGTTGAAAGCGTATCTGGCGGGGTAAGGGTCGCATGCGGAAAGCGCATCTCGGAATGGAGGTCCAAACCGGGATGCGCTTTCCATTGCTGAAGATATGAGGCTGCGAATCAGCTGCTCGGCCTATGCCTATGCCTGCTGCCAGGTGTCGACAAGCTCCTTGGCGGCGGCGTAGGGGTCGTCGGCACTGCAGACGGCGCTCACCACAAAGAAGCCGTCGACGCCGGTGGCCTTGAGCTGCGGCAGGTCGGCCGTCTTGACGCCGCCGCCCACCACGATGGGCACGGGACTTGCCGCGTGGAGTGCGGCCAGATCCTCAAAGCTCTTGGTGATGATGGAGCCGTCGGCTGCGCGTCCGCAGTCGCGCTTGGTCTCGGTCTCGTGGAGCGGGCCGATGCCCAGGTAGTCGACCAGGCTCATGTCGGCGGTCTTGACGTACTCGAGCATCTCCTCGCAACGGGCCGAAAGGCCCACGATGGCGTTGGGGCCCAGCAGCTTGCGACAGACCTCGACGGGAATGTCGCTCTGGCCCACGTGCACGCCGTCGACGGCAATGCCCTGCTCGCGCGCGGCAAGCACGCAGTCCAGACGGTCGTCGATCAGCAAGGCGACCTGACCGGTCTTGCCGGCCTGTGCGATAGCCTGCGCGGCGTCGCCGGTCAGCGCAATGATCTCGCGGGCGCTTGCCACCTTGGAGCGCACCTGGATGCAGGTAAAGCCTGCGTCGAGTGCCTGGGCCACCACATCGCCCACGGGGCGTCCGAGCGTGTTTTCGGGGCCGAGCACCAGATAGGCCGAGATATCAAGGTTGTCGCGGATGCTCATCGTGCTTCCTCCTGCTTTTTGATCTGCGCTTCCATGCGCTCGAGCTTGCCGGTCATGGTGTCGGTAAATCCGGGCCGAATATCGGCTTTGAGCACGACTTCGGTGCGGATGCCCTTGCTCGCCAACACAAAGGTTGCGTCGCGCACGACCTGCATGACCTCGTCCCAGTCGCCCTCGATTTCGGTGAACATCGAGGTGGTGCGGTTGGGAAGGCCGCTCTCGCGAATGACGCGCACGACCTCGGCGACCTCGGCGGAGAGCTCATCGCCGGTGCCGCACGGGGCGATGGCCACAGCGACGAGCGTGTTCATGCCGGCATTGGTTGCGGGCTCGGACATGGCCTATGCCTCCTCGAGCTCGAGTCGGTTATCGGCAATGTCCTGGGCGGTTGCGCGGTAGAGCTCGTCGATAAAGGCGACCTTAAAGCTTGCCGGGGCGTCGGCGACAGCGGCGGCACGCGTGCCGGCAACGTTGTAGACGGCGGTACCGCAGACGGCTGCCGTAAACGGGTCGGTGGCACAGGCGTACACGGCCAGCACGCCGCCTTGCGAGCAGCCGCAGCCGGTGATCTTGGACATGAGCGGGCTGCCGCCGTGGGACTTGGCCACGGTCGTGCCGTCGGTGATCAGGTCGACTTCGCCCGAGACCACTACGGCGCCGCCGGTGTAGCGGGCGAGCGCCACGGCGGCGGCGCGGGCGGCGTCGACCGTGTCGGTGGTATCGACACCGCGCACGCGGCTCAGATCGGCCGCCTCGCCCTCAAGACCCCACAGGCCGGCGAGTGCGATGATCTCGGAGGCGTTGCCGCGCACGATGGCGGGCTTGTACTGCTTGAGTTCGTTTACCAGCTGGGTGCGCAGGCTACCGATACCTAGGCCCACTGGATCGAGCACCCAGGGCTTGCCGGCATCATGTGCCGCCTTGGCCGCGCGGGGAATCGTCTGCTCGTAGATGGGGAAGAGCGTGCCCATATTGAGATAGATGGCGCCGCCGCCGGCAACGAGTGCCTCGCCCTCGTCGGGCAGATAGACCATGGCGGCCGAACCACCCACGGCGAGCTGCGCGTTGGCGACAAAGTCGATCGTCACCGTGTTGGTGATGGAGCCGGCCATCGGATTGGTGGTGCGAATCTCCTCCACGGCCTTGACCATATGTTGCTTAAGCTGTTCCGAATCAATCACTGCACATGCCTCCTTGGCATAGAAAAGGGGCGCTGTGCATAGACAGCGCCCCTGTAAAGGCGGCATGCTCCCTACGCCAGCATTAACTGACAGGTTCAAAGGATTGGGCCCCATGCCCTCTCAGCCTTGTGGTTTGCACCGCCGGCACTCCCGCATCGAATCTGTTGTTCCCTATACTAACGCACCTGCCAAAAAGGGACAGGTTTATTTTGGCAGGTCGTTACAATAGGTAGGACCGATACGAATGGGGACCTCATGATCAAACTTGTGCTGACCGATATGGACGATACGCTGATTCCGGCCGGGCATGACGGCGCCAGCGACTACGCCATTGAGGGCATTCATGCCATGCAGGCGGCGGGTCTGCACTTTGGCCCGGTTTCGGGTCGCCAGCCGTCCGCGATGGGCTGGATGTTCAAAAATCGTTCCGAGTGTTTTTCGACTGGCGCGTTCTGTAACGGCCAGGTGATGTTTGTCGGCGGCGAAGTAGTCGCATCGCGCGCAATCGACAACGATGCTCTGATGCGTTTGGCCGACTATCTGGAGCAAGAGACCGACGATACATTTCTAAAAGTCTATAGCCTGGGCGATGACTTTTGGGGCAACGATGCCTATTGCGTGACGAGTGATCCCGAGCGCGTTCGTCGCGCCATGGGGTCGGGCGGCAACGCATGGCTCAAAGGCGAAGAGGCCCCGTGCCGTCCCGTCGTCGATGAAGCGCCGGTGTTCAAGGCGAATATCTGGAGTGCCCGTTCGCGTGAGGAGCTCGCGGAGCTACGCGAGCGCGTTGCCGCTGAGGTGCCGGAACTCTCGCTCGTGTTTCCCAACAACCGAGTGCGCCTGTTTGACATCCTCCCGGCTGGTTGGGACAAGGGCTGCGCTGCGCTGGAGCTGGCGCGCGCTTTGGGCCTGACGCCCGATGAGGTGGCCGTATTTGGCGATTCCGATAACGATCTGCCCATGATCGATGCCGTTCCCAACTCCGTTGCAGTCGCCAATGCCAACGAGGCTGTCACGGCTGCCGCGCGCTGGCATATCGGCGCTGCGGCAGACGATGCGGTCGCCGGGGCTCTGCATCAGATTGCCACCTGCGCTGCGACGGGGGAGATGCCGCCGTTTATGCGTCAGGTGAGCACGACTGGTTTCGACGTCACGAACGTCTAGGGAGAAAGCCATGAAGCTTCAGCAGCTCAGATATGTCGTCAAAGTTGCCGAATGCGGCAGCATCACCGAGGCCTCGCGCCGGCTCTTTGTGTCGCAGCCTTCGATTACCGCGTCGATCCGCGACCTCGAAAACGAGATGGGTGTGCACATCTTTGAGCGCACCAACAAGGGCGTCATTGTGTCCGAGGAGGGCGAGACCTTCTTGGGCTACGCGCGCCAGGTGCTCGACCAGGCCGATCTGCTCGAAGGCAAGTACAAGGGCGCGTCCGAGCAGGTGCCGCACTTTAGTGTGAGCTGCCAGCATTATTCCTTTGCCGTTAATGCGTTTGTCGATGTGATCCGTGAGTTCGATGCCGCGCGCTACGACTTTACCCTGCGCGAGGAGCAGACTCACGAGATTATCGAGGACGTCGCGCATATGAAAAGCGAACTGGGCATCCTGTACTTATCCGAGCATAACCGCGAGGTTATCGAGCGTATGCTCGCCGCCAACGAGCTCGTATTCGAGGGACTCTTCTGCGCCACGCCGCACGTTTTTGTGTGCGCAGACCATCCGCTGGCGGGCCGCTCCAGCGTGACGCTCGAGGACTTGGAAGACTACCCGTTCCTGTCCTATGAACAGGGCAGCTATAACTCGTTTTACTATTCCGAGGAACTGACCTCGACGTTTGAGCGTCGCAAGAATATCCGCGTGCGCGATCGCGCGACGCTGTTCAACCTGGCCATGGGCCTCAACGGCTACACGGTATGCTCAGGCGTGATTAGTCACGAGCTCAACGGCCCCGGCATCATCTCGATTCCGCTCGATGTGGACGAGTACATGGAGATCGGCATCATCACGCGCAAGAACACTCACGCGCTACGGACAGGCCTATATCGACGCGATCCGCCAGCATATTTAGCCGCTGTATTCTGCACGGGTCAAATCTCTTTATGGCAGTCCAGACTGATATAGGAAGCATCTATATCAAACTGTCATAAACGTATATTTTACGATGACCACATGAGCGCTCATACTCTGTCTCGATAAAGCAACCAATGCAAAGGGAGATATCTATGAGCACTTCGATTCAACCGAACGCGCCGTTTCGCGCCGATATCGTCGGCAGCTTTCTTCGTCCGCAGGCTGTTAAGGATGCACGTGCCGCCTATGCCGCGGGCACACTCGACGCCGCCGGCCTTAAGGCCGTCGAGGACGATGCCATTCGCGATTTGGTGGCCAAGCAGAAGGCCGCCGGCCTGCAGGTCATCACCGATGGTGAGTTCCGCCGCAGTTACTGGCACCTCGACTTTATGTGGGGCCTCAACGGCATTGAGCGCCGTACCTCGCGTACGGGTTATATGTTCCATGATGAGGAGACGACGGCCGATACCGCCGTGGTGACCGGCTCCATCAGCGGCGAGAACCACCCCTTCGTCGAGCACTTCAAGTTCGTCAAGGCGCTTGAGGGGGAGGGCCAGGTCGCACGGCAAACCATTCCGGCACCGATTCAGACGTTCTCTGAGATCACGCTCGATCGCTGCGACGGCCAGCAGGAGAGCCTGCGCGCTGTCTATAAGACCGATGAGGAACTTGCCGACGCCATTGCAGCCGCTTATCGCACGGTGATCGCCGACCTGTACGCAGCAGGCTGCCGCAACATCCAGTTTGATGACTGCACCTGGGGCATCTACTGCGACACCGATTTTGTCGCCAAAACCGGCATGAGCCCGGTCGACCTGCAAAAGGTAAGCGAGCTGGGCGTGGCGCTCAACAATGCCGCCATCGTGGACAAGCCCGACGATCTGGTCATCAACACGCATGTGTGCCGCGGCAACTACCACTCCACCTATGCCTTCGAGGGCGGCTATGACCCCATCGCGCCGTACCTGTTCGCAAACGAGGATGTCGATGCATTTTACCTGGAGTTCGATACGCCGCGCGCCGGCGGTTTTGAGCCGCTCAAGTACGTTGCCCCGGGCAAGAAGGTCGTGCTGGGCTTGGTAACCACCAAGGCGGCAGAGCTCGAGAACGAGGATGTTATCGTCGAGCGCATCCGTGAAGCCGCAAAGTACGTGCCGCTCGAGAACCTGTATCTGTCGCCTCAGTGCGGCTTTGCCAGCTGCGAGATTGGCAACAAGCTGACCGAGGATGAGCAATGGGCAAAGATTGCGCTGGTCAAGCGCATTGCCGAGCGCGTTTGGAAATAGCGCTAGTGTTTGCAGGTGGCGGCGCGTGCGAGGCATAGTGTATCGCGTACAATGGTTCGGATCGTATCGTTCGGGCAGGTTATCCGATATGCCTGATCGCCCTTCCATTCGAAAGGACATCCATGTCCCAGTCCTCGACGCCCGCCGTCAGCGATGCCATCTACGACGCATCGTCGCTCGGCCGCCCGCGCATGTTCCTGCCCGGCCTACAG